>CAZKZG010000040.1:0-9169 GCA_964557215.1 uncultured Candidatus Nitrosopelagicus sp.
TCCTTTTGTGATTATTTCAAAAATCCACACAATTGGAAAGAATGTATAACCAAAAATCAATAAAATTCTACTGTTTTTGATTGCAACTTTTACTGCATTTGCGTTACAATATGTTTTTGGAGTAATCTCACCAAATATTAGAATTAAAAATGTCATAACTCCTATTGCAATTGCTAATCCATCATTACCAAAAAATTTTAATGAAATATCAGTTTCTAAAGCAGTTTCCGCTATACTACGCAAGTTATTTCCTAAAGTAACACTAGACATCATTCGGCTTGGATTAGATTTTAGTTTATGAAGTGATGCTGCACCTTTTACTTTGTCCTTTAACATCTGCTCAATTTTTGAGCGTCTAATACTAACTAAAGCAACTTCTAAACCACTGAAATATCCAGAAAGACCTATCATTGCAATTAGTGCTGCAATCTCATATTCTAATTGCAATTTTTAGAACCTCTTGAAATTAAATTTGTGAAACAGCTAACTGCATTCATTTAGACTAGAAACAACCTCATTTCTGTATACCAACAACAAAAGATAGAGTCTATTAAGGTTTAAGATTTGTAAAAATTGAGTTTATCAATTTTGTGCGTAATTTTAGCTTCTTGGCGGCTTGGCAAATTTGTTATCTGGATTATTATGATAATCAATTGGAAGTAATGGCTCCTTTTGTCTCCCTGTTAATACACCCATAACAGTATCATCACTTTTTATAATTTCATCATCAACAAGTTTCTTTATTCCTGCCACTGTTGCTCCTGATGCCATCTCACAGTCAAACCCATTCAAACCAACAACTGACATTCCATCAAGCATTTCTTTATCTGAAACTTGAATTACACATCCATTGGTAAGTTCTAACGCTCGTAAACCTTTCGCAATATTTGCTGGTTTTCCTATCTGTATTGCAGTAGCCTTAGTTTTTGGTCCTAGATTATTTTCAGTCATGTAATTGTAATATTTATCTACTAAATCTAAATTGGGAGAACCTGCATTCCAGCGCAATTCTTCGTTTTCAAATTTACCATTATACAAATTGTATAATGTATTTGCACCTTCCGCATTAACCACTGCAATTTTTGGAATTTTTTTGATCCATCCCCAATTGTATAATTCAATTAAGCTTTTACCGCAGCTAGTTGTATTACCTAATGCACCACCAGGATAAACTATCCAGTCTGGAACTTCCCATTCTAAAAATTCAAGAGCTCTAAACGGAATTGTTTTTTGACCTTCAATTCTAAATGGATTAACAGAATTAACAGTATAACTTCCTTCTTCATTAGCTGCATCAAGTGATTTTGTAAATGCATCATCAAAATTTCCACTAACCTTAATCATTTGTGTTCCAAATTGATATGCCTGACTTAATTTTCCTGGGGCTATTTGACCATCTGGAATATAGACATCACATTCCATATTTTCATTAGCAGCAAACATACCTGCAGATGCAGATGTATTTCCAGTAGATGCACAAATAATTTTTTTTGCACCAGTCATTTTAGCATGAGTTACTGCTGATGCCATTCCATTATCTTTGAATGAGCCACTAGGATTGTAACCTTCTGGCTGTAGCATAAAACTATCATTACTAATTCCAACAAAATCTGATACCTTTGACATATGATATGGTTTTGACTGTCTGCCTTCTGCACCATCTAATGAAACTAAAAATTTTGAACACTGATCTAGGTCCTCAGTTTCAATTTCGGCAAAATTTAGTAATTCTCTAAATCTCCACACACCACTTTCGTTATAGATACTATCTCTGGATCGTCTTTGATAAAAAATTTCTTTTAGTTTTACTGGAGGTTTTTCTTTATATTCAACATCTAGAAGGTGACCACATTTTTCACATCTAATTTGTGTAGAAACAATAGGGAGTGTTTCTCCACATTTTGGATTTATACATAGAAGGTATGCACTTTGTTTCATTTAGATTTTTTATAGTTGTAAGTAATTTAAAGCAATAATTATCAGAAATTTTATCGAGTTATGTTTAACTTAACCAACTGCCAGATTGGTGTTTTTTACTTAATTCTCGTTAATATTTTAACCAAAGATTTACAACTGAAAAATATTATTAGAAAATTATGCGTGAGACAAATGATTACTTCAAAGGCATTTTAATCAAAATTCTTGATTCTTATGCAATTCTTGAAAATCTAACCGACAATTCTACTGATCTTCAAGTTTTGAAGATTGAAATGGCTAAAACTATGGGTTTCTTCACAATAATTCATAGAAAACTTAGAATCATGGACAACAAATCATCTGAATTTTCCACGCTAGAAAAAATTGTCGCTGAATATATAAAAAATTATGATTTTTCGCGTGAAATTGATTTATTGTTAAAAACATACTCAGAAGATATTTCTAGAGTTAAAAATATCCGAATTTCTATTTTAAAATCATTAAACGACAATAAACTAATAGAAAAAATGTATGATATTTCAAAGAAACTCTAAAAGGAACTGACTATTTCTTCTTACTTTTTTTAGAAATTTTGGCATCTTTCTCTTTAATTTGCTTATCGACTTCTGACTTTTTGTCTTCTACAGCCTTAAAAACTTCCTGAATTACGCCATCTAAGTATCCATCAGATACCTCAGGTTCAACCGCTGTAGCAATTTCATTAATTACGGTTGATATTTGTGAACTAACCTGTTCAAAATTTTCTGGATCGTCTGACACTGTTGCATATAGTGATTTTAAATTATCTACCTGATTAATCACTTGATCGGTCAACATAACTTTGAATTTTGTATTATTTACAACAATTTCTTTTGTTATCATATTCATGTGTCAATATTTCATTCTTATAAGTTTGATATACAGATTTATTTTTAGAAAATAATAAGATCTAATGCAGCTGCATCACTAATTAATGGAGTATGTCTTGAATTTACAATATATCCATTTTTAATATCTTTTGTTGGAACCCATCTATTTGTTGATGTGTAATGCCTTTTTTCAACTAACTCTTTTTGCACAGATTCTATATCTAATTCTCCCTCTTCAACTTCTTGTGTTTCAAGGTGTTTTATTGTAATCAAGATTTTATTTATTTTAACTCTATCACCAAACTTCCACTGTGAAGGTGCTGTTTCATCAGAAACTTCAAGAACCTTTATCTTCATCTCCTTTTTCCCTAGGGCATCACGACTAATGAGCATGCGTTCATCTATAAAGTTCTCAAAACTCATGAAAATAATTAATTTTTAATCAGTAATAAAGCATGTGTAGAGTTTTTTATATTTATAGAAATTTTTGATGCCTGGAATTAAATGGCATTTGAAAATCCTTTAGATTCAGTTTTAATTTTTTACCATTATTTAGCCCATAAACAGTTCCATCATATCTACACACAATATTAGTTGGCATTTTTTTTTCATTCCAGACTTTATAATATTCTCTAAGCTCGCGATTTACATATTCTCCTTTACCAACTCTTTTTTTTGACATGAATTTGAAAGCAAAAATTACTTTTCGAGTCTTGTAAAGTGTAAAATTATTAGTCCAACTCATACAACGTTCAATCTGATCGAATGGAACCATTAATGAGGTTCCAGTACCTGATTTAGCCTCAATTGTAAAAATTTTACTTTGATGATTGTTCACACACAGTATGTCTGGTAATGCAACACTAGGTGAACCAAGTCTAAATGCCTTCCATGAATTCATAGAGTTGAATCGTTTTACTAATGTATCCTCCCATTGGTATCCACGCTGACGGCGGGTTTTTGCGATTCTACGGTTTTCTATCTTTTTGACGGTCAGATTCTGCTTTTGTAATGCGTAAATATTTTTTGAAACAGTTTTTGATCGCATGTTAAGAATTATTCTTAGACGATATAGAAGAGCAGGTTATAATGAAATGACCATATGTCTAGTTTAATTAGAAATTAGTTTGAAGGTGAATTCGGGAGTTTTGACAAATGAGCAATTTTCTACATGAACCACCTGTTCAATTACCGGTGTGTCATTTCCTAATATCTTACCCATAATTCTTAGATTTTCCTCAATTTCCACCAATCCAAAATACTCTTCATTTTTTTTAGAAAATTCAATAATTTTCCCAGTTTTTTTTGCATTTCGCCATGTTGTCCTATTATGACATAAATTACAATAATTTGATGTTGGCCATACAACTTGTTCACAATTAATGCACTCACTTATGACAAAATTACCATTTTTCAATTCTTGTTGAAATTTATTCATGATTCTAAAATTAATACAGTACTTGATGTTGCTGCAGCAGACATATTATGAACTAGTCCTTTTTGTGTATTATCAATTTGCCTTTTTTGTGCACAGTTTTGCAATTGTTGTGTAACTTCAATAATTTGTGAAATTCCAGTTGCGCCTAATGGATGACCAGCACCAATTAAACCTCCTCTTGGATTAATTTTTCTATTTTCTGTATTGAAGAGATTCCTAACAAATTCTGTAGCAGAATCTTTATCAGATAAACCTAAATCATTAACTGCCATTAATTCACAAACAGAAAACGCATCATGGATTTCAGCTACATCTATCTGACTAGGTGTAATATTAGACATTTTGTATGCATCATTTGATGCATATACTGTACTAGAAAGCATGGTAAGATCGTTTTTTGTGAAACTTGCTGAGTTTGTTTTTTGTCCAATACCTGAAATCCATATTGGAGTGTCAGTGAATTTTTTTATAACATCCTCCGATGCTAACAAAATTGATGAGCCTCCAGAACATGGATATGAACAATCCAGCATTCGTAAATCATCAGTAATTATTTTTGAATTAAGAATTTGTGAAATAGTATATGGTTCATGTGAATAGGAATTAGGATTATCAATAGCTTGACGATGATTTTTTGCTGATACTATTGCTAACTCTTCTTCGGTTGTATTGAACTTTCTTTTATATGCCTTAGTAAACATGGACCCCCAGTAAATTGGATGATTAAACTGACCGCGAGAGTTGTCCCACTCTAAAACTTGACCAGGATTACCTATTACATCGCCACCAGTAACTAAAATTACATCGGCTAATCCTGAACGAATGTATGAAAACGCAGAAATGACAGCATTTGTACCAGAGCTACAAAGATGTTCAATTGTATGTGAGATTTTTGGTTTTATTCCATTCATTTCTGATAGAATTGCAGCAAGATATTTGGAATTGTCATTAGTTGAAACCAGTACACCATCAATAAGATCTTGTGATAGGTTAGGTGTTGTTTCAAACAGTTGTTTTGTGGATTCTACTAATAATTCCTCAATAGGAGTTTCATGCTTAGAAAATTTAGTACTCCCATAACCTGCAACCCCAATTTTCTTCAATTATACATCCCCAAATGTTTGTAATAATATATCAAATGATGATTCAGTATTATCTATCGGATTAAATTGTAATATTGGTAAATCTATTCCTGTCTCTTTAAACTCTTTCAATTGTTGTTGTGATTCAGATGGAGTTCCACAAATACATAGATCTTTTACCATTTTGTCAGTTACAAACATGAAATTATTTTGCAATCCTGTGGATTTGTATTCGTCATAAATATTCATTATGTCATTTTTGTATCCATTACTTGCAAGGAATTTTCTATATATCTCGCCAACTGAAATATAAAAGGCAAGTGTTTTCTTGGCACGTTCAACTGCTTTATCAGAATCTTCATGCACACATGTGATTATCTGTAATGTTGAATCAATTTTCCTTTGTTTTTGCATAATTCCTAATGTGGATTTAATTTCATTTTTTGGGCGTAAATAAAGAATCACACCATCTCCAATTTCCCATGTTAAATTAATCATTTTTTGATTTACTGCTGCAAGATAAATTGGAACATTTGCTCTGGGTGGTTTTATTAATAATGAAAAATTTTCAAGTGAAAATATTTTCCCAGAATAATTGATCTTGTTCCCAGTTAATGCTAATCTAATAATTTCTACATATTCTCTCATTCTTTGTATAGGGTCAACAAATTTTTTACCATGAAATTGTTCCACTATAGGTTTGCTACTAGTTCCTAAACCAAGAATTAATCTTTGGTTGGAAATTGTATCCACTGTAGCGGTGCCCATTGCAATTTGAGTAGGACTTCTAGAATAGATATTAATAATTGATGAACCTATATTTGAAAAATTATTTTCTAAACTAACTGAAGATAACATAGAAAAATTTTCCATTCCCCATGTTTCGGGGATCCAAATTACATCAGGTCTAACAGAATCTAATTTTTTTGAAAACTGAATAATTTGTTTAACGGTTAAAAGTGAACCCAAACTGTATGATAGTCTCATCATAATCAATACTTAAAAAATTTTGAATATTTTTTTGATTTTATATCATTTGAACATAATTCTATATCTTTATGTGAATCAATTGAATGCCAAAGGACATTCTTGAATTTCACTGTATGTAGTAGATTATTTTTTGCAAGTTTAGGAAAAACCAAACTTTCTAAACTACCTTTTGTTGGAAGAATTCTTCTAATGTTTGAACTGAGATGATACACACCAGGATTCATCCAGACATCTTCAACATCAGTTTTCTCATTAAATGCAATAATTTTTGAATTTCTAATTTCCATTGTTCCAAATTTTGTTTTTAATTCATTGGCAGCAATTGTATTAGGGTTTTTTAGGATTTTTCTTAAATTTATGTTTGTAATAATATCTCCATTTATTACAATAAATGAATCATCTGAAATATTTTTTATTGCTTTTTTAATTGCACCGCCTGTCCCTAATGGTGTTTTTTCTATAGAAAATTCTATCTTACAGTTAAAATACTTCTTTTTTTTCAGAAAATTTTCTATTTGTTTTGATTTGTATCCACTACAAACTATGATATCATTAATTCCAAATTTCTTGAGATATTTGATATTACGCTCAATCAATGGCATCTTGTTAATTAAGATTAATGGTTTTGGAATTTTATCAGTGATGGGTCTTAACCTTTTACCTCTTCCACCTGCTAAAATTAATGCCTTCATATGTGTCAGTTTTTGTTTCTGTTTTAAAACTTATTTGATCATTTCATATTATATCAAATGTTGCTATACCAAAGTAATATCCAATAATGATCATTGTAATACTCCATGCACACGAGCCTACAAATGTATAAATTAGAAATTTTTGAATTCTCATTTTTAGTAATCCAGCGGGAACTGAGATCATTTCCCTAAATACTGGTACCATTCTTCCAAAAAGTACTGCTTTATCCCCATATTTTTGAAACCATTTTTCAACACGCTCAAGTTTTTTTTCTGATACTTTGACTCTTTCAAGATATTTTAGTAATGCAGCTCTGCCAAGTTTTAGTGCAATAAAGTATATCACACTAGAACCTATTGAAGCGCCAATCCCACCTACGATTCCAAGTAAAAAAACTTCACCAAGACCTAAACCATTTTGTGACGCAATATATCCTGCAGTTGGAAAAACTGCCATTGTTGGAATCGGTGGAATAATTGTTTCAATTAATGCAGCCAAAAATACACCTAGATAAAGATAGTCAGATAGTAACTCAGAAATCCACTGTATAATTACCTGTAATTCACTCAATATTTCCCTTCTCGGTCATATAGTAATGTAGTTCAGTATAGCATTCTTTGCAATATTCTTCAAAATCTGTATGTTCACAGTCATAACCGTTTTTAATTTCCATTCCACATTTTTTGCAAATAGTCATAAATTGAATTGAATTAGGATTTTTTAATCTTAATGGCACCTATTGCTAATTGTATAATTGCTGGAGCAAAAAGCATTACAGCAGAACCAACAGGATCTCTATCTATTCCTTCTGGAGATGGATTTGCAATTACTGCAATTCCACCAATTATGATCAAAATTCCGGCAATAATTATCATTATTCCTAATCCTTTTGATGGCTCCTTTAGTGAAATGAAAAATGCAATTATTGGTAAAATCAATGCAGGCCCACCTAATCCAATACCACGTTGCATTTCATTCAATGGAAGGAACCCTTCTTTTGCGTCATTACCCATTGACACTGCAACATCAGCACCATAAGCAACTAACAATACTATTGCAATTCCTGTTATAATTAATGCTGCTTTTAGAGCCATATTTGAAATGAGAAATTAAGTATTAATAAAGTATTAGATGTATTCTGTAGAATAAATCATGCTGGTATAATTTTAATTGAATCAGATAGAATGTTCACACGTTCTAGTAGATTCTCCATTCCTAAATTATTCTTATCAACTAAATTAACATGACCAATTTTCCTTTGTGGCTTTGATTCCATCTTACCATACATTTTCAAAAATGTATTTTCCAAATCTATTGATGGTGGTTTGTATATGCCAGTAAAATCCTTCGGGCCCAAAATATTGTACATTATGGTATTATGGACTAATTCAGTACTTCCCAATTCTAATCCTAGAATTGCTCTAAGATGTTGCTCAAATTGTGAAGTTTTGCTAGATTGTAATGTATGATGACCTGAATTGTGAACTCTTGGTGCAATCTCATTGATTAAAATTTTATCATTATTTGTAGCAAACATTTCAATTCCAAAAACACCTGCTCCATGTAAGACCTCCATGGTTTTATGAGCTATCTCTTCAGCATTTTTAGAAATTGTTTCGTTAACTCTTGCTGGGGCAATTGTCATATTAAGGATATTATCTTTATGAATATTTTCAACCAGTGGATATGTTCTGATTTCCCCTGATGTACTTCTTGATGCAATTACCGATACTTCCATTTTGAAATCAACAAATTTTTCAACCATAAGGGATTGCCCCTCAAAAACTTGTAATGCCTCAGGTACTTGGTCTAAAGCACTAATTTTGAAATTTCCTCTACCATCATATGCTCCAGTTCTTGTTTTTAGTAAAACTGGAAGTCCAAATTCATTAATTTTTGATTCTAACTCCTCTCTTGATGTAATCTCTCTAAATTCTGCTACTGGAATACAATTTTTGGTGAGGAATTTTTTTTGAATTAATTTATCTTGAATTGTTTCAAGTGTTTCTGGTGATGGATTAATCTCACATGTTTCTTCTAAACTTTTTAAGACTTGACTGTCGCCAGATTCAATTTCATATGTAATTACATCACATTTCTCTGCAAGTTCCTTAATGGCAGATGCATCTTTAAAATCAGCAACTATTTGCTCAGCACCAACTTTTGATGCAGGACAATTT
>CAZKZG010000041.1:0-4501 GCA_964557215.1 uncultured Candidatus Nitrosopelagicus sp.
AATTCAATTACTTGATTAGTTTTTTATTTAAATTGATTTCATATGCTTTATTACAATCGTTATAATCTATTATATTCAATTCATGTCCGAAAAAGGCTTTGTAATTGTATACACTGGTGGTGGAAAAGGAAAAACAACTGCTGCATTGGGTTTAGCGCTAAGAGCAGTAGGATATAACCATAAAGTTTGCATGATTCAATTTATCAAGGGTTCCTGGCACTATGGGGAAATAGATTCGGCTAAACGATTGGAACCTGAATTGGAATTAATTGCAGTAGGTAAAGGATTTGTAGGAATAATAGATGATAAAAGTCCGCGTGAAGATCATGAAAAAATTGCTGAAGAAGCAATAAAAATTTGTAAAGAAAAAATCAGTTCAAAAAAATTTGATGTTGTAATTCTGGATGAAATTAACTATGCTGTTGATTTAGGTTTGATACAAACTGAACATATAATTGAATTAATAAAAATGAAACCCGATAATTTGGATTTGGTATTAACTGGAAATCATGCTAAACAAGAAGTAATAGATCTTGCTGATTTGGTTACAGAAATGAAAGAAATCAAACATCCCTTCAAGTCTGGTATAAAAGCAAAAAAGGGAATTGATTTCTAACCATCACCATTAAATTACCTGCTTTGATTATTTCAACAAATGTCTACTGAAACACAAGAATTACCAGAAGTAGGAGAGATAGTAATTGCAACAATAACAAAAGTTAGCGATCACGGTGCTTATGTAACATTAGATGAATACAATGGAATTCAGGGATTTTTGCATGTTTCAGAGATTGCACCTGGTTGGGTTAGAAAAGTCACAAAATATGTGAAAGAAGGAGAGAAAAAAGTTCTACTAATAAAAAAAGTTCAAGCCACAAGAGGAGAAATTGATCTATCATTAAAACAAATTTCAAAAGAACAAAGGAAAAAAAAATTATTAGATGTTAAACGATTTGAAAAGGAACAGGGTATTTTAAAAAATATTCAAGAAAAGGCTAAACTATCTACAAAACAAATTGATGAGATTGAGGATAAAATTCTATCAAAATATGATTCAGTTTATGATGCAATAATTGATGTAGCTACAAACAATAGTGAAATATTAAGAAACTTAGAAATTCCGAAAAAAATTCAAACTGCGATTGAGGACATAAGTTCGAAAATAAAATTACCAACAGTTGAAATTCGTGGAATTCTAGAATTAACAAACAATAAATCTGATGGAATTGAGGTAATAAGAAAAATCTTACTTGACATTATTAAAGAGAATAATAATTCAAAGGTTGAAATTGTCTATATTGGTGCGCCTAAATATAGACTAGGGATTATTGCACAGGATTTTAAGACTGCAGAAAAAACATTAAAACCAATTCTTGAAAAAATTGAAAAAGTTGTTAGAAAACAAGATGGTACATTCAAGTTTACAAGGGAAGAATCAAAAAAGACTGGTGAGGGATAGATATGCGATTCCAGTTAAAAAAATGCTCAAAATGTAAAAAATACACACTCAAAGACATATGTAAAGAGTGTGATGAGAAGACACATGGTGTTCATCCAGCGAAATTTTCTCCAGATGACAAATATCTAAGATACAGAATCGCTGAAAAAAATAAATAAATTTTATGGAGCAAAAGTTCCTGTAAGTTTTGCTTCTCCAATGATATGACCTTTCATTGCATCTTCTAATTCTTGTTTAGAATAACCTTCTTTCAGATCCAGGACTATATCAAGTGCGTATGCTTTGAAGATGTATGTGTGACGTTTATCTGGAGGGGCAGGGCCGCCGTAACGACATTCACCAAAATCTGTCTTACCTTGAATTGATCCGTTTATGTCTGGATCTTCATTAATGGATAATGCTAACCAATGTAACCAAACCTTTCCTACAGCACCCATTGCATCAGGATCATCCATTATTATTGCCCAAGATTTAGTATTTTCTGGAAAATTTTCAAACTTTATACAAGGAATTTCATTTTCAAATTTATATCCAAATTTTTTAGGAATTTCATCTCCTTCGTTAAAATCAGAGCAAATTATTCTAAAACTCATATCCTGATTAAAAATGGTTTAAAAATAAATTTTACTAGTTTTCAAGAACAATCTTATCATTATGTATTGATAAAACAGAACCACCAACTTCTTTGATCTTACTTTTTAGTTCTTTATCGACAGTTGCTACAATACCACCGTTTTCTTTAACAAAATTCAATATGCCATCATCAGCAGTTTTGCCAGAAATTGAATTGGTCTTGAAAGTTCTTATCAATTCTAGTGTTTGAAGTGCAATCTTTCCCTTTGATTCATCATTAGAGAGATGCTTTAGTTCTTCAATCACTATTTCAGGAACTATAAACTCTAGATGACCAATTTCAACATCAAGGTCGTTCATATTCTTAATTCTATTCGAGGCTAAAAGCATCAAAAAACTTGTATCAATAATTACTTCAACCAACTATTCCGGCACCAATTAATCGCCATCTGTCAGATATTCTTCTACTTAAAGCAACATTACTTTTTTCAAAAAGGCATACTGGTCTTTTAAAAGATAATTCAATATTATCAGATTTGACATTAGTTACTTTGCCAAGAATTGGCGCAGTGCCGATATTTACACGCAGATTTTCCCCTGTTTTAATTGGAGTAATCTTTTCTTCATTAGCTGAACCAACAGCTGAATCAAACAGATTAACTTCTAATTTTGCATTATTAGAATTGTCAGGTAATGAATCTGGTTTTCCCACAATAGATCCAAGTAATGAATCGCCTCTAGTTAATGTAGGATCTAACTTTGTTCCTATTGCAACTAATCCACCAGGCTTTACTGAATCTACTGTTCCAGCACCGGTTCCTAGTGAAACAATTTCTGTGTGAATTGGCTCATAGGTTTGTTTTTTATCATTATTTAATCCTGGTTTAATTTCTATTTCATCATCTATATTGAATATTCCTTGCGTTAAACTTCCACCAATTACTCCACCCTTAATTTTATCAATTGTACTCCCAGGTTTATTGATATCAAATGAACGTAAAACATGCATCACTGAATCTTTGGATTCGTCTCTTTCAGGAGTTTTGATGTTATTTTCTATGGTTGAAATTAATGCGTCAAGATTTAGTCCTGATTGTGCTGATACAGGTACAATTGGAGATTTGGATGCGTTTGTTCCCTTAACAAATTTTGTGATATCAGAATAATTTGCTAACGCATCTTTGTAACTAATTAGATCAACTTTATTTTGAACAACTACAATTTGTGTAATTCCTAATGTTTGAAGTGCTAAAAGATGCTCTCTACTTTGTGGTTGAGGAACTTTCTGATTGGCTGCAACTAATAGTATTGCACCATCCATCAGTGCAGAACCTGATAACATATTTGCCATAAGACTCTCATGACCTGGGCTGTCTACAAAACTAACAACTCTACTTAATTCAGTCTTAGCTTTACAGTTAGGACATTCTGTGGAAGCGGAATAATTTGATGGAGATTCGCAATTTGGACATTTGTAGAATGCAGCATCAGAATATCCAACTCTTATTGTAATTCCTCTTTTAAGCTCTTGACTATGAACACTGGTCCATTTACCAGTTAGTGCTTGTATTAGAGTTGTTTTTCCATGATCGACATGACCTGCTGTTCCAATATTCACACATGGTTGATGCCCATATTTTTCTACATACCAATCTGGAAGTGAGTCTTTCCAATGCATGAATAAAATTTAGAATTCTACTATGTTAAGGTATGCCTTTTAATTTTAGATTTTAATTTTCTTCTTTCTTTGGTGCTTCTTTCTTTTCTTCTTTCTTTGGTGCTTCTTTCTTTTCTTCTTTCTTTGGTGCTTCTGCTGCTGGTGCTTCTTCTTTAGGTGCTTCTTCGGATTTCAATTCACCATCAAATTTACAATTTAGTTGATAAATCTCGTCGGAAATTGTATTACATCTAACAAGTTTTCTTTTTCTTAATCCATTCTCAGTATCCTTAAGACCAACACCTTTTGTTAACAATACATATTTTCTTGCTAAACCATGTACATCTGACCTCATTGGAACACCTGATTTGTCACTTCCACCAGTAATTGTTAATTTTCCTGAAAGACCAACAATGGAGGCATCAGCCTCAGCTGGTATTTCTAAACCAAGTAATGGGTTTGCGTCGGCCTCTTTTACTTCTTTAGAGATAGATTTCCCAGTTTTGTCCGATATAGTTAATTTGTAATTAGCCAAGCGATCTGAAAAAAATTTAAACTACTAATTAACCTTTGGACAAAAAAATTTAGCAAGAAATCTTTAATCTTATTCTAATAACAAATTCGTTATGAAAGATAAAACTGAATGTCCAAAATGCAAAGAAGTAATGTTGGATGTTCAGACATGTCATTTAATTTGTCCTAGATGTGGTTCACACCTAGATTGTTCTGATAAAGGAAATTTCTGGTAATTAGAATCCTGGTCTGTCTGGAATATAATCAGCCGACATATTGATGGCCTTATCTTTCATTAT
>CAZKZG010000042.1:0-6957 GCA_964557215.1 uncultured Candidatus Nitrosopelagicus sp.
TTGTTTTATTGTCTATACCTTGAACGCCAATAACTTGTGTTCCATCATAAATCAAACCAGTTAGATTTATTTCAAAATCAAAATTAACACCCATCTTTTTTGTTCGTGCATTCTGAATTTCTGGAAGTTTTTGTCTGTTTAACATATATCCATCTCCATCAAATGGAATTGCTGTTTCTTTATCAGGTGAGAATGCCATTACTCCTTTAACATCATGCTCAATTTCTGGTCTTGTCCAAGGAACTTTAATTCTCTCTGTCATAAAATCAACAGCCTCTTTAGAGCATGCATCTCCGCATGTCCAACCAGGTGATGATTTTCTTCCAGGTAAATGTTCTGGGTTTCTATCAACTGAAAGTATTCGTAAATTTTGATTTGAGTAGTGTGAGATTGCTTGTGCAGCAATTGTACCAGTTAAACCTCCACCTGCAACAATAACATCAAAATCTGGTTCCAACAGATTTGCTTTGTCAGTTCCGTATTTAAAACAATCAGAAAAAAGAAATTAATAAAATCGGGTCGGTTCGTCGCGGCGTCATCAGCGCTTGGCGCTCAGACTGGAGCGGCTTTTATTTCCTCATTCCCTTTACTAATTATTTATTAATATTTTTAAGTAATTTCTAGTTTATTCTGAGATTTTCAGAACTTGCCGATATATTTCAACAAAGTTCTTTTTGACATAAACTGGAATTGTAATTGTGATTTTAATTGCATCTTTATCATCTAAAATTATCTTATTCATGATTAATTGTTGTTTACTAATTCTTATTTTTAGACCCGAATCAGTAATTTGTTCTTCTAGATTGTCAGAAATTATTTTAAGATCAGTTTTATTCATTTCACAAAAGAGTATTGATACAAAATTCTCAGCATCAATTTTTTGCATTATTAATGACAACATTGTAATAGGATTTTCAAAATGTCCTGTAAGAGTTTGAATTTTAAATTTTTCTTGATTTAAATTAAACTTTTCTTGTAATGAATTTAATATTTTTTCAAAATCATCTGTTGCATGTAAAATTATTTGTAACTTAACTTCAATTTGATTTGGCATATATTCAAAGATTATTTACTTGATATTTTAGGAGTTTTTGCTTCCAATAGAACAGTTTGTGCTGAAGCAGTTTTGATTAGTTTGACTCTTTCCAAACCTACATGTCGTAATTTAATAATTTTCTTTGCAGATGCCATAATTTCAGCATTAATCTTTCCATAGCATGTTGCTTGAACAAATTCATCAAGATCCATCTTTGGCACGCTCTTTTCAATAACATCTTTTGCTATCAAACGCAATTGGCGTTGTCTAGATGAATTTAATTGTCTATGTGTTAACGCAATAATTTTAATTCTGAACATGTTTTCATCCTTGGTTTTGACATCTATGACAAAATTGATTTTTGATGAGCCTCTTCTAATTAAACTACGTAAAAATTCTTTCGAATATTCAAATTTTTTGAAAATAGTTCTTGCTTTTTCATCTACTACTTTTTCTATCTGAAAAAAAATCTTATACTGATGTTGTGATGGATCACCTTTTAAGATGTCATGCAATGTAACTTCTAGCACTCTACCTTTTGCTTTTTCATCATCTGTAATTGGTACATAACCTAGTGAAATATCATTAAACGAATCAGGTGCAATAACTGTTACCCATTTTTTCTCTTTCCACTTATCTTTTATTTTGCGTGCTTTTCGTGCCAATTATTTTCAACCTAGATTTTCTGAATATAAATTGTTCTGGCTAGATTTTGTCTTTTCCTAAATACTTCTGCAAAATTTCTGGTACACAGATATGACCATCAGATGTCTGAAAGTTCTCTATTATGGCAACCATTGTTCTTTCTACAGCTACTAATGTCCCATTTAATGTGTGTACATATTGTGTTTCTTCATTTGTTTTATCACGGAATCTAATCTTTAATCTTCTAGCTTGATAATCAATGCAGTTTGACACAGAACAGATTTCTCTATACGCATTCTGCCCTGGCATCCATGCTTCAATATCAAATGTTTTTGCAGCAATTTTGCCCATATCTCCACTTGAAAGTAAAACAACTTTGTGCGGTATTCCAAGTTTCTGATAAAACTCTTCAGCGTATCCAATCATTTTTTCCTGTTCCAAATACGAATCTTCTGGTTTTGCAAAAACAAATTGTTCAAATTTTTCAAATTGATGAACTCTAAAAATTCCTTTTTGATCTTTTCCATGTGCACCTGCCTCCTTTCTAAAACATGGACTAATAGAGCCAAATCTGTCTGGAAGTGATTTTCCATCCAATATTTCATCTGAATACATTGATGCAATTGCATGCTCAGATGTACCAATCAGATAAAGATCTTCATCTTGCATTTTGTAAATTACATCTTCAAAATCTTCTGCTATTACAGCTCCCTCCATAGATTTTCTATTAATCATGTATGGAGGCTGTATCAACTTGTACCCTTTTTCAGCTAAAAACTCAGATGCAAATGCAGTAACTGCATAGGCCAGCTTGACTAAATCACCTTTCAAAAAATAAAACCTGGCACCTGCAATTTTTGATGCTCTTTGAATATCTAAAATGTCTAGTTTTTCAGCTATTTCTTCATGGCCTTTTACATCAAAATCAAATTTTGGTATATCTCCCCATTTTCTAACTTCTACATTAGCAGATTCATCAGATCCTATCGGAACTGATTTATCAATCATATTTGGTATTGAGAATGCAAGATTTTTGTAACTTATTTCAATAGTTTTTTGAGATTTTTCAAGGTCATCAAGTTCTTTTGAAATTACCTCCATATCACTTAGAAGTTTAGATGCATCCTCGTTTGATTTTTTTGCTTTCCCAATAGCAATTGACATCTGATTTCTTGTTTTCCTTAATTCATCAGTTTCTTTTATCAAATCTCTTCTTTTTTTATCAAGTTCTATCATATTATCAAAATCAAATTTCACTGCTCTATCGCTAATCATTTTTCTTATTCGGTCAGGTTCGTCTCTAATAATTTTTGGATCAATCATTATTTCATAACCTCAAGTGAAACATGCACGTGTTCAAGAACTTCATCTACTGTAGATATTAACTTCTTCATATTACCGTTATTCTGAAAATTAAAAACAAGTTTGTTATCAATTTTTTCTACTTTTAATGATAGACCTGTTGGAAAATTAACATTATCTGGTTCCAATGCTTTTTCCACCGCCGTTGCTTTTTCCTCTGAGATATTATTGATTAATATCTGTAGTTTGCAATTTACTGACATTTTCTTCAATATAGTCCAAGAATTCATCTAATTTGTCTTTAGTTATTTTTGCTCCTGCAGCAGCATTATGACCCCCACCAATACCATTGAATTTCACTGCTCCCTCTCTCATTAATTCACTTAAGTTTACATCTGATTTACAATCTACTGATTTCCTTGATGAAAATTTGACAGTTCCTTCAGATCCATCAGTTCTTAAAATGACTATTTTTCCAGAGTTTTTGGGGGATCCAGCAATTAATGAAGTTATAGTTCCTGTCATTGTTTCAGGTACAAGTCCTTCAGCATTCACCATTACATAGTTTTTAGAATTACTCATCCTCCAGCGTTCATTTGTTAGTACATTCATGTAGTCTCTAATCATACTCCTATATTCAGCAAGTATTTTTTCTCCTTCTTGCAACATCTTATTTCTATCTCCCATACAAATTGAAATTCCAACACCTGATTTACTAATTCTCCCACAAGAGTTTAGCATTGTAGAAAACTCTCTTCCATCCCGAAGAAAACTTCGTCTATCTTCACTTGGGAATGTATATGTAAATCCAATCAGATCATTCATAATTTGTGTTGTATTCTTACCTTGGGCAAATTTTGTTATACCCTCAATAATATCCCGTTTTTCATCTTGCTCTAAATCTGCAGTAACTCTCCATCTTGCACCTTCCTTTAGTTTAATTCCTACAGAATTTAAAATTGCTAAGCATGCACTTCTATTCCATGTTAATCCCTCAATAAATGGCTGTGAAGTAAATGCAAGAGCATCTGTAAGAGGTCTGGTTTCTCTACCAACTAGCAATAAATCTAAATCAATTTTAACTAATCCAAGGCTTTGAGCCATCTTTGCGATCTCCAGGTTTTTTCCAGTAAATGATTTTTTTTCACCTTGGTCTTGCCTATCACCAAGTGCCGAAATCACTGCAATTCTTGATAGGTCTTGATTTTCTTTATCTAATGCTTGGGCTGCAAGAAATGCCATTCCACCCGCACATATTTCAGTTCCACCATCAAAACCAAATTTCCAAGCATTGATAATTTTCTTATCATCCACTTCATCATCAGTAATTTCATGATGATCTAACACAATCCAATTTTCTCCAAGTTTTTCGTTTAGTTCTTTTCCGAATCCTCCTCCAAGATCGGTTATAATATGCAAATCTCTTGACTCATTTTGCATTTTGTCGATTAAACCATGACTAAATTCATTAGTTGTTCTAACAGTACAATTTGCACCATTTCTAATCAGTGCTTTAGTGATAATTGAACCTGATGTGAGACCATCACAATCGATGTGAGTAGTTACTAGAATTTTCTTATTTGACTTAATTGAATCAGAAATGCGATCAGTAAAATTTGAGAGTGCTTCTTGGATATTTTTTCCCATTATTCTAGTTGTGCGACCACAGATTTATACTTCCATTTTTTTGGAAGAATGCCCTCTTTCTTATAATGTGTTGAAAGTCTGTGTACTTTGGCTTCAATTAATTCTAGTGAACGGACATTTCTACTATCACCTTTATTGTCTTTAAGGTGCTTTTGTAAATTAACTGCTTTAAGTACGATATTGTTGAGATCTTCAGGAATTTCTGATTGAAGTTTATTTTCTTTAAGGACTTGAGAAATTGACTTATTTATGATTGGTTTAACAAGTGGAATTGCATGTTGGTCTCGTAATTTAATCCCAATTTGACTAGTTGTCAAACCATCCTTTGAATATTTAACAATCATCTCCTCAATCTCAGCTGGACTTTGTGTGATCCATGCTGGTTTTTTTAGATCGATTGGCCTAATCGAATGTGATTTTCCATGGTTGTGAGTATGTAATCGTCCCATATTCACGCTTGATTAGGTTCAAAATTAAATGTATCTTGGAGTAAATTAGATAAAAGTTAAATAATAACTCTAGCCACAGATTCTCAGATACAAATGTACAAAAGATTACTCTTAGGCGCATTGTTTGCGGTAATTATATCACTGTCAACTGCTCCAGCCTTTGCTCAGTATATGGGACAAGGTGGAACAGGAGGAAGTGGCGAAGGTGGTGTATCATATCCAAAAATGTCTCTAGAAGATACATTAGAGCTTGCAAAACGAAAAGTTGAGTATGCTGAGAATAACCCATCATCTGGTTCTGGCACTCCATACATGGATGCTGATGGTGTATTAGGTGCATCTGCAATTGCAGCAGCAATATTCGGTGGTATAGCAGGCGCATTCTTCTTTAGAGGTAGAAGCGGCAAATACGCTGCTCAAGGTAGAGGATAAAACCTCACATATCCTTATTTTATTATATAATTCCTAGTGTGTGCTGATCCCTTCTCTTATTATAACAAGAAAAATGTTTATATCGACCTGATATGCTCGTTTTACTGATGATTCCTATATTCGGAACAATCTTGAGTATACTGTCTAGTTTGACTGGTCAATTAGGTCCAAACTATGATCCATTATTCTTCGATGTTATGGTATACATCTTCGGAACCATTATGTTCACTATCTTCCTACTTGCATTAATTGCATATTGGGTACGTGTTCATGGTTGGGGATACAAAGACAATCGTGAAAGATGGGTTGATGAACTAGACCGACACTTTGAGAATGAGGGCATCGGACTAATTCCAGATAATGGAAAATACTGGTAAACCTTCAATCTTTCCTTCTTTTCTATTTCATACTTTGTGTATAGCAGATTAGTAAAATTCTATGAAAAGTAGTTTAGAGATTCTAAAAATTGATTTTTCTATTATAGTTCTGGTGGCATAAAGTCAGTATCTTTCGTATCATCATATTCTTTTGAAGTGAATTCTGCTCTATAGTGAGATCCATCAATTAATAGCTCATTTATGAAATAAGGTGATTCTTTTCCATTTACCAAAATTCTTGATTTGTCAAGTACCATGTCCTTGATTGGAAAGTCCCATGACCACAAAAAGTGACCAATTTCAAATTGATATTCCTCCATCCATTCTGCATATATTGTTCCATCATCTGTTAAAGTGTAAAGTGATCTTTGACATCCATCCTCAAATCCAATATTGGCTGGTATATCTGCTTTATTACCATCAACATACAGTTCCAATGTTGCTGAAATAGCAAACTTAGTGTCTTTGTCATTTATACAAACTTTGAGAGGATCATTTTGACCTAATTGAGCTTGAATAAGACTACTAGCAACACCTACTGAAATTGCAATTAGAGCAGTAATTGCTAAAAATTTAAGTGTCTTTTTCCGTTTTGTTGGATCACCCATTCCAGGCCAAATCATGGCTAAACTCCTTTAGTTTGACTTAAAGTCTTTTCTAAGCATCTGAAAAATCGTCAATAATTTCCAAAGTATCAAATTGGTCTTGGTGATCTGCTACATAAAATGTAATTACATCAGAGTCTATTTCTACCCATTCAGATTCACCACAAAATGGCAAAAAATCTTCTACTGCAACATTTGGTCCTGTCATTCTAACTAGAACTTTATTTTCCCCCCCTGGAAGTTTGAATGGTAATTTGAGGACTTTACCCCTTCTTTCATTTTGTAAATTAATTGTGTATTCATCTTCACGAAATTCAACCTTGCCTTTGAAGTAGCTTTCATGTATGTCCATGTATTTGATTTTGAAAATAAAACCCATACACTAGATAAGTACTTGAACATAAAAGATGTTGTTTTTTATGCCTGAAATTACAATAAAAATTAAGTAATACTTAATTTTTTTA
>CAZKZG010000043.1:0-4567 GCA_964557215.1 uncultured Candidatus Nitrosopelagicus sp.
GAACAATTTGCAAAAAATAGAAATTTTGAACAAGTCATGATTGTAGATACACATAACGCAATGGGTGATGAAATTTCTAAAGAAGATTCTGAAGATTTGCTGATTGCGGCAAAATCAACTTTAGATACATTAAAAACAAAACAAAGTTACCCATTCAAGTTTGGTTATCAGAATTCAAATGATATGAACATAAAAAAGGCTGATATTGCTATGGGAGGAATTGCAATTTTATGTTTAGAGATTAACAATAAAAAATACTTTGTCGGTTGGGCTGATGCTAACAATATGGAGAATGGAGTTAGAGAAAAAATTGTAAAACATTTTGCAAATATTGGTTATGAATTAATTGAGATTTGTACATCTGATACGCATTATACTGCTGATGGTGCAAGAAACAAAAATGGCTACTTTCAATTAGGCATGATATCAAAACCAACACAGCTTGCAAACTGGTATTTAGAATTAGCACAAAAGGCAGAAAAGCAAATGAGTGAGTGCAGTTTTGAAATTTTAGAAAACCAATCTAAAGTTAAAGTAATGGGATCTGACATCTACGCTGATTATCTCAAATGCATGAATAAATCGATGAACATAACAAAGGTTTTCTTGCTTGCTGATGCTGGATTGTTTGCACTATCTATTTTTCTATAGTTTTAATCTGTTCCAAATTACCATATAACTCATCTAGAAATGATGACAACTGCATGATTGGAACAATTGGAACTTTGTTAATGAATGAAATTTGTTCTTGATGTAGGGTTACAATAACTGGAACTGTCATAATATCAGAAATTTCATCGGCATACCTCCTTACCCTATCAACCTGTTTTCTTACAATCTCATTTAGAGCAGAATTACTCATTCTTTTCCAATGTTTACAATCAATTAGTATTACAACATTGAGTTTTACTCCAATAACGTCAATTTCCATTCTTGGTTTTGTTAAAATCACATTCCTTTCTACTGAAAATCCATTTTCAAGTAAAACATGGCATACTAATCCTTCAAAATCTCTCCAATCCAGACATTCTGAAACTTCCTCTATTGGATATCCATTTGTAATTGCAGTAAATGCTGCCTTGAGTTTAGCACCATTCATGACGAATATACTAAATTTGGTTAATATTAAAAGCCTAAAATTCATCACTTGTTTAGTTGGTGTTAGAATAATTGATCAAGTTTAAACTTCTTTTTATTATCACAGTTTTACTTTCTGCACTTCCATCTTCATTTGCTGATAAAGGAACATTCGTTGACGAAATTACATTTATACAATATCTTGATGAGAATACGGCACTACAGGAAGTTCGGAATGGAAATCTTGATCTGTATTACTTTAGAGTTTCATCCGATAGATTAGAAGATTTTGATTCACGAAAGAATTTACAGGTATTTGAGTCAACTGGAAGTTATTATAGTATTCTTGCAAATCCTACAGATTCTGGAAAATTTAATCCATTTTCCATTAAGGAGGTAAGATTTGCACTCAATTACCTTATTGATAGAAATCTAATTGTCAATGAACTACTTGGAGGATTCGGCTCTTCGATGATTTCAAATTACGGAGTTTTTTCTGCTGATTATCTAGGTGTAATAGATGTTGTCGAATCGTTTCAGTTTACATACAACCCTGGCTTGGCTGAACAAATTATCAGTGAGCAATTAGAAAAGTCAGGTGCAAATAAAATCAATGGGAAATGGATTTTTAATAATGAGCCAATACAGATTACTATTTTTATTAGAAGTGATGATCCTGTTAGAAAGTCGATAGGTGAAATTCTTTCATCTGAACTAGAATCTTTTGGATTTGTTGTGGAAAAAGACTTTGGAGATTTGAATAAAGCATATGTTATTGTATATGGCTCTGATCCAGCTGAACAAAAATGGAATTTATATACAGAAGCATGGAGCAGTACTGGATTTTCAAGATATGATTCTATTTCATTAGCACAGATGTATGCACCGTGGTTTTCGAACATGCCAGGAAATAATACTCCTTCTTACTGGAATTACAAAAATGATGTTTTAGATAATATTACTCAAAACATCTATTCTGGAAATTTTGAATCAGCTGATCAAAGAACATCATTAATTAAAAATGCCACAGAAGAAGGCGTAAAGGAATCAGTCAGAATATTTCTAGCAAGTAAAGTTGATCAATATATTGCAAATGAAAATGTGAATGGAATAATTAATGCATTAGGTTCTGGTGTCCCAAGTAGATTTACACCAATAAATGCAGATTCTGAAGATAAATCGTTGGTTATAGGCGTGAAACAAATCTATCAAGGTGCATGGAATCCTGTAGCGGGTTTAGGTGATATTTACAGTAACCAGATTTGGGGAATATTATCTGATCCTGGAATGTATGGTCATCCTTTCACAGGAGAATTACAACCATTGCGTACTACATGGAATATTGAAACTAATGGCCTTCATTCTTCAGTTCCTGTACATGATGGTGCAATACTTTGGAACACACAAACGCAAAGCTGGCAAAAAGTTGATCCTAATTCAACTGCTACAAGCAAAGTCACATTTGATCTAGATTTTAGTCAGTGGCATAACGGTGAAAAAATGGACATGAATGATATTTTGTATTCAGTTTATTTTCTTTCTGAATGGGGTTCTGAAAAAGAAGTAAATGATAAAACATATGATTCTAGTTTTTCCCCTCAGGCAGTTCAGAATGTAAATACTTTGGTTGGATTTCGAATTATAGATTCAGATACAATTGAAGTTTATACAAACTATTGGCATTTTGATGAAAGTCAGATTGCAGCATGGGCGGGTATCTGGAGCACAACACCTTGGGAAATAATGTCTGCAATGGAAAAATCAGTAATTGACGGCAAAGTATCATTTTCAAGATCTGATGCAGTAACAAAAAACATTAACTGGCTTTCATTAATCGTGCCATTAGATGCAAAAATTATTCAAGAAATTCTTGTTGATTACAACAAATCCAAACATGTTCCTCTTCCACTAAAACAATTTGAAAATGACTTTAAGTACTTTGAGAGTAGATTTCAGAAATCTATTGATTGGATTCGCAATAATGATCATGCGGTAATAAGTAATGGTCCATTTTATCTTGATAGATATTCACCCGAATCTAGAACTATAGTAGTAAAATCATTTGATTATGGTGATTATCCATTTCCACCTGGAAAATGGAATGATTTTGAACAAGCTGAATTTCCTAAAATTACAGACGTAGAAATTGCTAGTATATTATCACAGGATTCCAATATTATCGTTCCAGTAAATACAAAAAATTCATCTGAAATTCATTATTTTATATCTAATTCTCGTGGAGAAATAATATCACATGGAAAAGAACCAGTAAATGAAAATAAATCCATAATTAACTTTGATGTAGATGCTATGTCAAAATTAGATGTTGGGGCAAATACAATCAAAATTTTTGCAGCATCTGACGATGTATTAAAACCATATGAGTATTCTACAAGCTTTTTGGTATCTGAAACAAGTTTGACACTTCCAGATGTAGAAGTGACACAGAATCTCTCCAAGATGGAGCAGAGTGACTATTCAGTTTTTGTTGCAATTTTAATTCTAATTCTAGTTGTATCTGCAATTGTTATTGCTAAATTAAAATCAAAAAAAGATTAAAATTCTTTTAAAAAATTTGTTTTCTATTGGATAAAGAAACAGTAAAAACTGAAATTACAAATTTGTATAAAAAAATTCTTGGTAGAATTCCGGATGATGAAGGACTTGAAATGTTTACCAAACAAATTACATTAGATAATAAAACATTAGATGATGTTGAAAAAGCACTTCAAGATTCTGACGAATATCATACTATACAATCAGCACCAAAATTTACAAGTCAATACTCTGATGAAGAAATTAATAAAATAATAGAATCAGTTCCAGTGCAGAAAAATGGTATTTTTTCTTGGTATCATTCTTTTAGATTTGGGAGTGTATATGCACCTGGTTCAATAACTAGTTTGAAATATCAAATGTGGGTTAGTAGTTTAATTCCTGAAAATCTTGAAGGTAAAACCATACTAGATATTGGTGCAGCTGACGGATTTTACAGTTTTTTATGCGAGAGTAGGGGTGCAAAAAAAGTTGTAGCCGTTGATTGGTTTAAATTTCCAGGATTCACTGCGGCGCATAAAATTTTAAATTCTAAAGTGGAATTTCAGAAATTAGTTATTGATGACAGTACACTTGGGTTTACAAAATTAAAATCAGACATTGGCACAATAAATGATATAGAAGAAAAATTTGACATTGTATTACTATTTGGAGTTTTTTATCATTTGCCAAATCCAACTATGGTAATTCAAAAACTTTTTGAAAAAACTGACATGTTATTAATTGCTAGCCACATAATTGATTCAAAAGAACTTGCAATGTATTATTATCCTGAAGGCTCACTTACTAGTGGTGATACCACAAACTGGTGGGTTCCTACTCCACCATGCTTAATTGACATAGGTACAAGAATTGGTTTTGAGAAAAGTGTCCTAGTAGACACATTTGATTTTGACTCGATAAACGCACCTCTTCAACAAGATGACAGTGTGAA
>CAZKZG010000044.1:0-3961 GCA_964557215.1 uncultured Candidatus Nitrosopelagicus sp.
ATTTTCTACGTTCTGAGTCTAGGTGTGTTGTAGGCTCATCTAGTATCATGAAATTGAGATTTGATGCACCAAGAAGGTGTGCCATACCAAGTCTAAGTGCAAGTGCTATACTGACTTGTTCTCCTCCACTGAGTGATTCAATCTCAAGAATAGTATTTCTTGAATAACATGCAATGTCTACTTTTGTATTTTTCTCTGATAATGAAATTCTCTGAATCTTTGTATTTAGTTTCTCCAAGTATTCTGAAGCCTTCTCTGAGATGATTTCTAACGACCAGGATCTCAGACTTTTACCTACAGGACCATCACGATTGTAAATAACATCCTGAATTTCCTCAAGTTCTCCAACATACCCTTGAACATGTTTGAGATCATTTAATGTAGTACCAAGTTTCTCAAGATCAGAATTTATTTTTTTGATATTTCCGGAAATCTCACCATATTCTTGATCAATTTGTCTTAGTTTACTTCTGTAATCATGTAAGGATTCTTTCATTTCGAGAAATGCTTTTTGATTGAACCCCTTTGTTGATTTTTCAAGCATTGTGATATTCTCATAGAGTGATTTTGCATGGGAATCTAATGTTCCAGCATCAACTAGTTGACCAGAATTAACTGTAATAGGTATTTTTTGAATTTGTTTTGTTTTAGTTTTGATCTCTGCAATCATTTCCTGAAGCTGTGACTCCTTTGTGATTTTATGAGTTTTCAGTATTGTTGCAGCTTCTTTTGATTCTTCTAGCTCATCAGAAAGATTTTCTGATTTTTCTAATAATACTTCTCGTTCATTTTCCAGCTCTTCAATTTTCTTTTCAATCTCTTCAATTTCATTTTCTATGTGTTCTTTTTGAAAATCTGGGTTTAGATGCTCTACATTTGAATCACATACTGGGCATTTACCATCTTTTAATTCAAGTTTAGCAGCTAATTCCTCTTTTTCTTCATATCTGGCTTGTTTTTTCTCTAATTCATTAAGCTCAGATTCTATAGACACTAGATTTTTCTGTATCTTGTTAATTCCAAGTTCAAGTTCCTCTTTGTTTTTAGATATTTCAAAGCATGGTTTACACTCATTTACCGTTTGTTCCTTCTCTGAAACTTCTCTTTGAATTGATTTTATCACATCTCTTGCATACGAAATTAATTCGTTTTTCCTTGAATCTAGCTCTTTTAGTTGTGACTCTTTTGAAGCATTAGTTTCAATTTCCTTCTCAAGATTAGAGATTAATTCCTCAATTTTCTTTTTTTCTATTACAAGTTTTTCTAATCTTGGTTTAGCATCTTCGGATTCATTCTCATATTCAGTAATTTTATTTTCAATAAGTTGTATCTGTGTATCATCATAACCAAGTTTTTCCTGTATATGGTTTCTGAATTCTTTTTGTACTGTTCTCATTGAACCAAGTGCAATATCTAATTTGTCTATACCAATTATAGCATTCAGCAGTTCTTTCTTATCTTTACCTTTTGCATCTATGATTGACTTGAGCTGACCTTGTTGAACAATTGATGCAATCTTTAATTTCTCAAAATCTATTCCAAGTGTCTTTTCAACTTCTTTTTTCATTGATTCAAGGAATTGCTTTCGCTCTCCTTCAGCAATAGTCATTAATTTTCCATTAACATTTTCAGAGAATTGTGCAATAAGATCTCCTTTTGAATTAATTTTTCTTAAAGCTTGGTAGTTTTTGCCATTTGCAGAAAACTCAATCTTAGCAAATCCTTGATTCGCTCCACGTCTGATCAAACTCTTATTATTTTTTCTTGTATGCTCACCAAAGAGTGCAAATGTAATTGCGTCTATGATGCTTGATTTACCAGCACCATTATGTCCAACAAATACAGTTGTATTATTATCTAATTCAAGTTTAGTATCAGAATGTGATAGGAAATCAACCAACTCAATACTTTTTATCATTTTTTCTCCTTATACTGTTCAAAGTTTTCAATTACTAGTTCTGTTGCTTGTTCAAGTTGATTTGTTGATAATAGTGGAAGTAAATCATTAACAGCAAAACCTGCAAGTTTTTCTGATTTTAATGCATTAACTGCCAGTTTGAATAATTCTTCATCTATTCGTGTTGGTCTATCTAGAAGAACAGATTCTCCATCATCGGTTTGTGATATCTTCCATGAACAATGTAATGTCTTTGGAATTATTTGTAAAATCTTTGCTTCTACCACATCTCTCTCAGCAGTTTTACCATGAATCTTAATCTCAATTATTGGCTTTTTCTAAAATGTGCCTATTTTTTCTATAACTTTAGTAATCGAGTCATCAAATTCCTCAAAATCAACTTTTGTAGAGAATTGTGGTCTGGTATCTAGCTTAATCCAGGTGGGTTTAGCCTCACTTGATGATATATCAACCTCAAAGAATCCTTTCTCAGTTTCTTTTATCCCTTCACTTGTTGTCATTTCAGTAGAGCCAGGATATGCAAGTGGACCCCCAAGTTGATCAAAGTCTTTTACAAACTTGTCGTGCAAGTGTCCCATAGCATAATATGTGAAATTCTTTGGTAAATCTGAAGCATTTAGTTCTCCAGCAAACTGGTTTATCTCTGTAATTCCTTGATGCAATACAAGAATTTTGTGGCCATTGTGTTGTTTTGCAACACTGTCAAGTTTTCTAAATTTCTCCTCAAATGCTTTAATTTCATTTTTTCTTATTTTATCAAAACCAGCAATCATTACATCTTTGTAATAGACAGGCTCACCTCTTCCAACATATTTTGAGAATTCCAGGTTGTGATATACATATGGTATAGGTGTAGCACGGATTCTGCTAATGTCATGTTCACCTAGAATAAAGAACGACTCGATAGAATTTTGTTTCAATCTTTTTAATGCATTTGCCATTTGTAGTATTGCAGTTCCACTTGGGTTTGGTGTATGAAATATGTCACCTGCAAATATTACAAAATCTACTTTATCTTTTATTGAAATATCAATTGCCTGATTGAATGAATCATAGATATCTTGCTCTCTTTCCTCTAATCCATATTGCTGTAACCCCAAATGTGTATCAGAAATATGCGAGAATATCATGTTAGTATTCTACCTTGTTTTGTAAATTAATTCCGATCAACTAAATTCAATCCATAAGAAGATCCTTTTGAACTAGGTCTTGCCTAGATTTCGTTCCAGCATCATCAATTTTTTTTGCTACAGCCCATTCACCAACAGCATTTTGGTCAGAGCCAATAGTTTTTCCTTTCACTTCATCAATGTGTACAATTGCTGGAAGGTTTACCCATTGCCCAACTAGCACTGCATCACCTATGTTTAGTGATGTAAGTTGTGAAATGAATTCCCTACTAATTGATTCCGCAGCAGATGCAATTTGTCTTTGGGCATCCTCTTGAACAATTTTCATCACCGCAAGTGAACCCATCTGACTCAAAACATTAGCATCAATAT
The DNA here is from genome assembly GCA_964557215.1 of uncultured Candidatus Nitrosopelagicus sp. Lineage (GTDB taxonomy): Archaea > Thermoproteota > Nitrososphaeria > Nitrososphaerales > Nitrosopumilaceae > Nitrosopelagicus. The sequence continues at coordinate 3,421 of CAZKZG010000044.1, forward strand.
CCCTTGGTCTCTGTGAGACAATTCCTAGTCCAAGACCAAATTTCCTTCCCTCTCTAGCAATCTTTCCTGCCCAGTATTTGGCTTTGGCATCCTCATTTTTAGGTATGAATACATGTGCCTCTTCGATAATGACAAAGATTGGGGTGTTAAACCTATAATTTCGTTTTAATTTTGACTTTGCACTTTTCGCATTAACTGCAGCCTTTCTGTCAGCTAAAAGTTCCTGCAGATAATATGCAATAGCAACGTTTGCCTGTTTATCAGTAAACTCTGAAACATTCAGAATGTTTAACCTTCCTTCTTTGATAAGACTAACTGGATTTGTCATATCAGGATCTAGTATCTCAGATGATCTGTTTCGTGCATCATCACTCTTATCCTGACCTCTGGCACCAGAATCTCTATCTTCCTTTCTTTCTGGGTTTGCACCAATGTATTGCACTTGTTCATCCAAGGCTTCCCAGAAATTGGCAGATTCTTTGATTTCAGGCGTAAACGCTAATCGTAAAATTCTTTGTTGTACATCAGCACTTTCTCTAAT
>CAZKZG010000045.1:0-4323 GCA_964557215.1 uncultured Candidatus Nitrosopelagicus sp.
TCTCACCTGTAAATATGAATGGAACCATGATTCCAAGTGTATCTCCAGCATCTTCATACTCTGTAAGATAACCAGACAATAAAGTACTTGTATCCATTGTAATACCTAGTTTTGCAAGAATTTTTGGACTTTCTATGACAATGTCATCTACAACACACTCTATCCAAGTCAGATTACCTATAGAGACTGTACGTGCAGCCTCTTCTAGTTCTATACTCTCTTTCTTGAATGGAATTCCCTTTTCCTCAAGTCCTGCAATACTTACTGTCTTTAGCATGGCACTACGGCAAGATTCACCAATATACACTTTTTTGCGGAATTAATTGAATAGGACTCTAAGATTTTTTTCGCTTTTTGTTTTTATTTTGTGCACGACGAATCATGAGTGATAAGATTGTTCCAGCAGGTATGCCGACTATTGTTCCAATCGAAACATATGGGGCAATGAAAAAGTCACCTATCCATATTCCAAAGTCGTTTGTAATTTCCATGAACATTTTTGGTCGTAAAAGTAAAGGTACAGATTGTGTTTCTGTCTTTTCCTCATCAAGATCATCAGTATACGATACAAGAACCTTTACTGGAATTGTATACTCCATTGTAACATCACTTATTGGAGTAATCATTTCAGCAGTAACTGAATATGGTTCCATCTTTTCTAGGAGAGACAAACTGTATGATGTATCTCCACGAAATTCTACATCTCCTGGAGTAATAATTTTGACTGTAACATCCTTGATGTCTATGTCTTCTGAAATAATAGTAGTTTCAAATGTAAATTCTGAGTTTGCAAATATTGATTCTGGTGTTATAGTCTCTATGGAAATTACAGGTTCGCCAAAAACAAGTATTGGTAATGCAATATTTGTTTGTGTGGATGGCATAGGTTCAGTATTGTTACTTACAAGTACTTGCGTATAATCAATGTTAAGGAAGTGTATTCCTTCATTTGCATTACTAGTTACTTTATAATCTATTGTAGTTCCAAATGAGCTAGTAGTTGTAAGCTCATCAATTACAATTATTTCATTTCCTCCTGTTACAAACACTGCATCAGGATTATTTAATGCAAATGAAATGTCTTGTTTATTTTCCCATCCATTGTTTTGTAAAAGAATTGAAATAGAAAATGTTCTTTGCTTCATTACAGACTCAGGATATGTAATCTCAAGATCCATTCCTCCTTCCAGTGATTGACTAAATGTTTCAGCATAGACAATGGGAATACTAAAAACTGCAAGAGATAATATTAAAAAAATAAAAATACTATTCATAAGAATTATGAATGATACTTTAATTTTAGAATTGGCATTGATGATTTGGATTACTAGATTCGGACTGTAGATTTAAGTAAACCAAAGCAAAGAATAGTGTATGAGTTGTTCTGGTGAGTTTGTAGAAAAAGAGCCAGAATTAATACAAATTAAACCAAACGTTGTTCAGCAATTAAAAAAGGCAAAATATGGAGTTGCAGATCATTCTACAGTTGAATTATGTCATTGGACAAAGAAGTCATTCAAAAATGAAGGTACATGTTACAAGCACAAATTTTATGGAATTTCGACTCATCAATGCATGGAATTTTCTCCTGCAGGCATGCACTGTGAAAACAGATGTGTTTACTGCTGGAGACCAATGGAATTTTATGATTCATTAAAAATGGATGAGGAAAAAGTTGCAGAACCAAAAGAGATTATGTCAAAATTGATGGAAGAGCGAAGAAAATTAATTGTAGGTCATTTTGGTGATCCAAATAAAGACAAGCAAAAGATAGAAGAATCACTTACTACACATCACTATGCCATATCACTTTCTCGAGCACCAACTATGTATCCAAAGTTACCTGATTTGATAAAATATCTCAAATCATTAGAAGCCACAAAATCAATTTTTCTTGTAACAAATGGTCAAGAACCAGAAATGATTCAAAGACTTGCAGATGAAGATGCACTTCCTACACAGCTATATCTCTCAACAAATGCATCAGATTATGAATCATTTCTTAAAATTAATAGACCAAAGTATGACGATTCATGGAAAAGATGGTATAAAACATTAGCAATGCTTGCAGATCTGGAAACAAGAACAGTTCTTAGAGTAACACTAATCAAAAATTGGAATGATTCTGAAAAAATGATATCAGATTTTGTATCATTGTTTGAAAAATCAAATGCGCATTTTATTGAGATGAAATCATACATGCATATTGGACGCTCCACCAATCGCCTTGAATATGAAAATATGGTTGATATGAGTGACGTTAGAAGATTGTCAGAAAAAATAGTAAAAGATTCTGATAGATTTAAAATAATGGATGAGAGTGAAGTTTCCCGAATAGTAGTTTTACAAAACAAGAAAAGATTCACAGAGCGTTATCTTAGTGCTTATGCATAAACCAATCTGAGAATTTTTTTAATGATGATGATCTATGAGACAGTTGGTCTTTGTTTGTAACGTTTGCATAGGTTTTTGATTCGCCATCAGGAATGAAAATTGGATCATAGCCCCAACCCCCTTTTTCAATAACAGAAGAAATTTTTCCAGGTATACTAGACTCGAATAATTGAATATCGTCAACACCATTACAATAAGCAATAATTGCTACAAACTTTGCATCTCGAGTTTCAATATTTTCTAATAAACGTATTATTCCCTTGTTTCCAATTGTATCATAGACGTAGGATGAATATGGACCTGGAAACCCATTAAGAGAGTCTATAAAAATACCATCGTCTTCAATAATTACTGGTTTTTGTAATTTCTTGTATGCATCAAGTGCTTTTCTTTCTGCAATTTTACTAATGGAATTTGATTGAATTTCTTCTAATGTAGTTTTGAATAGGGTAATCTTTACTCCTAAATTTGAAAGAATTCTTTGAGCCTCTTCAAATTTATGTATATTTGATGACGCAAAATAAAGTTCAGACAACTGTTGCATATCTTCCTCTACTCTCTATTACTGCCACTAATTTCAGTATTTTTTTAGTATATTTTGCACCTACTGATTTCGAATATCCTTTTTGAAAGTTTTTCCAAGATTCTTCCATAATTTTTGCATGTGCACTATTGAGTATCTCTTTGAATAAACGAAGGTCAACTGCATGATCATCTGGTTTTTCTGTTCTAGTTGCAAGACCAAAATCAATTAAAACCAATTTCTTTTTGGATAAAATAAAATTTGATGTAGTTAGATCTCCATGCATTATACCATTTTTATGTAAAAGACCAACAATCTTCCCAATTTCAGAACTGATTTTTTGTATTGCTTTTTCATTCATATCACGTACCAACTTACCATCTATATGTTGCATCAAAATAGAGCATTTGTTAATATCAATAAAATAAATCAATGGAGTAGAAATTCCAAATGATTTTACTTGGGAAATTATTTCAGATTCTTTGATTGTACGTTGCTTTCTAATTTTTTGATCAAGGGCTGAATTTCTGTAAGTTTTTGCTTTTCTAATCTTTAAAATGGCTTTTTTAGCATTCCATGATGAGAGATAAACATCTGCTTCTGCTCCTTTTTTAAGCAATTTCATTAGAATTATAACTTAATTTGTAAATTAAAAGATATCATGGATGAAGGAGAAAAGCGTATTAAACAAGAGGATTGTAGCGAGGATGAATTAGGGGCTGGAATACTAACACTCACTAACAAAAGATTAGCTTTTGATAAGAGAAGTGGAAGGATTGCCGATTTCTCAATGAGGCTTGGGGATACAGTAATTGATGTACCACTTAATGAACTTGTTGAAGTTTGGAAAGAAGGTAGATTTATCAAAAAAATATGTTTCAAAATTAAAACCAATGATGGAGAAAAAAGTTACAAATTTGGTGTTCTTGGTACTGGTGGTTGGTTAGAAGAGATTCAAGACGCTATAGAAGACATAAAGAATCAATAAGTAATATCAACTGTATCCAATCTCCATGACTGTTTGACAAATGTATCTTTCATAGATGCACCTTTCTTAACTTGTGATTCTAAAATACCTGTCCATGCAATCTGTGAACCACAATCACCTGCATAATTCAATGGAACAACAAAAAATTTAGCGTTTTGTCTTCTACAAACATTTTTCAACATTGATGAAAGTCTTTTGTTTGCGGCTACTCCTCCAACTATCATAAGTTCTTTTTTATTTGTAAATGATAGTGCACGTTCTGTAGCTTCAGCAATCATTGCAAATGCAGTTTCTTGTAACGAAAAACATGCACTTTCAACACCTTGAGAAGTAATATTTTTTGTAGCAGATAGTAATCCTGAAAATGAAACATCGTTCCCTTTAACAGTGTATGGAAGTGATATGTATTTACTAGATT
>CAZKZG010000046.1:0-4022 GCA_964557215.1 uncultured Candidatus Nitrosopelagicus sp.
GGGTTAGGAGTAACCATGCCTAAGTACCCCAGAACTATAAAACTTACCACAAGAGTAAAAAGTGCTACTATCACCCACAGACTTTTAATCAAGGGAAAGGTTATATGTATAATGATCTAAAAAGAGAATAAATTGGCTATACATAAGATCATAAAAATGGGCAATCCCTTACTTAGGGAAGAAGCAATTCAGTTTAGTCTAGAAGAGATAGCTTCAAATGAAACTAAGGAGCTGGTTCAAAGCATGTGGGATACCATGGAAGAGTGTGGTGGAATCGGTCTAGCTGCACCACAAATAGGGATTTCTAAACAACTCGCAATAATTAGAATAGATGAGGACAATGAAAGATATCCTGATTCGGATGAATCTGAGGAATTTGTTATTTTTAATCCAAAGATTACTCCCTTAGATGAAACGCTCCAAGGTTTTTGGGAGGGTTGTTTGAGTGTGCCGGGTTTAAGAGGTGTAGTTTTTAGACCCAGAAAAGTGCAAATTGATTATTTAGATGAATCTGCAAAAAATAAATCTTTCATTGCTGAAGATTTTTTAGCTACAGTCTTCCAACACGAATTAGATCATCTTTTTGGGAAATTGTTTATTGATAGAATGGAAGATATAAGTTCTTTAGCTTTTGAAGATGAGTTGATTTTATCGGAAGAAGAAAAGGATTTATAAAAAGGGAGAAAAAGTGGAAATAAAGAAAAGAATCAATGCTGCCTGGCAAGGAAGGATATCTGGTTGTCTATTAGGGAAGCCAGTTGAAATGATGTCAATGAGGGAAGGTCAACAGTATTTAAATAAATTTCTAAATGAAGCTCAATCTTTTCCTTTAAGAGATTACATAAATTATGTTGAGCATGACTACATAAGAGGGGTTAATAAAAGCTGCATGAAGGATAGGATTGAGAAGGCAGAAATTGATGATGACATAACTTATACCGTCTTGAGCCTAATGATGCTAGAACGACATGGTCTTGAATTGAAAAGTGAAGATGTTGCTAGAACTTGGTTAAATTTATTACCTGCAGGAGCAACATTTACCGCTGAAAGAGAGGCCTACTTAAATATTATGAAACATGCAGATATGTCTTTCCAATTCGGTGGACCTGGGAAATTTAAAATATCTGACATCAATGACAATGAATACAACGACTGGATAGGGGCGCAAATAAGAATAGATTTATATGGTTGGGTTTTACCAGGTAAGCCCGGGTTGGCTTCTGGTCTAGCCAGACAAGATGCCATGCTTTCTCATAGAAGAAATGGTGTGGAATGTTCAGCTTTCATAGCTGCGTTAGCAGCTTTAATTCCTATAAATGAGGATAAGTTTTCTGCAGTTGAGACTGCTCTTGATTATATTGATAAAGACACTGAAACTTTTGAGACAGTTAGGCTTGGTATTGAAAATGTGAATAAAGACTTTACTCCTATAGCTAAAAAGTATGAAGGCATGTCTCCAGTACATAGTTTAAATAACCTTGCTCTAGTCGTTTGGGCTTTTTTATCATTTGATGATTATGATGCTGCAGTTGGAGAAGCGGTTAATGCTGGATGGGATACCGATTGTAATGGAGCAACCGTAGGAGGATTAATGGGAATGCATCTCTCAGAAATACCTTCAAAATGGTACGAACCCTGGAATGGTCGAGTTTGTACTTCTATTTCTGGTTTAGGAGAACTTGTATTAGAAGATCTAGTTAATAGGACTATGTTATTAGTCTCTAAATTTTCAGACTTAGAAGATAAGAAGTTCTAGTCCATGTCTGAAGCTTTAGTTTTCGGAGGAGTAAACCTAGACCAAGTTGTTTACCTTCCTAGACCACCAAAAGAAGGAGAAACCCTAGAAGGAGAAAGCATACAAACTTTTTTAGGTGGAAAAGGGGCTAACCAAGCTGTTGCTCTGTCTAGGCTAGGAGCTTCTGTTGCCTTTGTTGGAAATGTTGGAGAAGATTCATTTGGTAATGAACTTTCTTCAATGCTTTCCGAAGAAAACATCGACCTTTCAATGTTAGGTTTAGTAAAAGAGAATACTGGAACGGCATTGATCAATGTATTTGAAAGTTCTGATAATCAGATCGTCTATATTCCAGGTGCTAATAAATCTACCAGCCATAAACAGGTAACCGCAGAATTCTTAGAAAAAGCATTAGTAGTAGTAAGTCAGATGGAAGTTAATAGCGAAGAAGTTGATCAGCTATTTAGGAAGTCTAAGTCCAGTAAATGTATAAATATTCTAAATGTTGCTCCTTACAGAAAACCTACTAAAACTCTTGTTGGAAATACAGATTTTCTAGTTTTTAACGAATTAGAATTCTCTCTTTTTAGCGGGTTAGAGAATTCGATGCCACTTGATATCGATACAATAAATGGAGCATTAAAAGATCAAAATTTTAATAATGAAACTGCAGTTATTGTAACTTTGGGAGAAAGGGGGTTGGTTTATTTACATAAAAATCATTTTGAGCGTATAGAAGCGCATAAAGTAAAAGCAATAGACACGGTAGGTTCTGGAGATTGTTTTGTTGGTGCACTGTCTTTTTCTTTATTAAAAGGCTTGAATTTAAAAGAATCTTGCGAATTTGCTAATAAGGCGGCTTCAATCTCAGTAACCAGAAAAGGGGCTGCAGCTTCAATGCCTCGGACGGAAGAGGTTGAGAATCTTACTTAATTTACTTAACCTAATTATTTGAGGGTGATATGGAAAGTAGTTTTAATGTTGAAATAGAGTACAAACATGTAACTCGCTTCAAACCAGGCTCTAAAGAAAGTAAGGAGTATTTAGAGAGGGAAGGCTATGTTGTTCTCAAAGAAACCTTAACAAAACAACAAGCAGGTAAAACTCTAAATCTGTTATGGGATTATCTAGAGGAATTAGACACTGGAATTGATAGAAAGGACCCTAAAACTTGGGGTGACAATCGTTGGCCTACAGCGGCACATGGAGGAATTCTACCTAGCTATGGTATAGGGCATTCTAAATCTCAATGGTATTTAAGGAGCATTCCTAATGTAAAGAAAGCTTTTGCAAAAATTTGGGGAACGGAAGATCTGCTGACAAGTTTTGACGGAGTTTCATTATGGAGGCCTTGGAATATAAACCCTCAATGGAAAACAGAATCTGGACAAACCTGGTTTCATATAGATCAACATCCCATTTCAAGACCAGGAAAGCAATGTGTTCAGGGTTTAGTTAATCTATTGCCTACGTCAGAAGAGATAGGAGGGAATGTAATGGTTCCCGGCTCTCATAAGTTTTTCAAGAATATACCTCAAGAATATGAAGAAAGGTTGGCTAAACTTCCGTTAGGTGTTGATCATTTTAGATTTCCCAATGATGATCCCAAACTTTCTTCTCAGAAACCAATTATGTGTCATATGGAAGTTGGAGATATGTTGCTTTGGGATTCCAGAACAATTCATTGCAGCAATTCAGGTTCCTTTTTACCAAAAAAAACCAATGAACTTATTCGAGCTGCCTCTCTCATTTGCATGATGCCAAAAGAGAAATCAAATCCATCAGTTATAAAACAAAGAAGAGAAGCAGTTGAAAAAGTAATATCCACAACAAATTGGTCTGACAAGTTTAGAAATGCTGATGAATTTCCTATAATTCTTGAAGCAGATGATCGGGATAAGTATAAGTGGCCTGCTAAACCAGAGCTTTCAGATTATCAAAAAGATTTGGTTGGATAGAATGAATAATTCAAAGAGATTTTAGATAACCAATAACTCTTTCATTAAACAATTGGTTAAATTTATCTACATCTAATTCTAGAGCAACTTTGGTATTCGGTATTAAATTTAAGACCTTACCAAAAATAGATTCATTAAATTCACAGACAGTCTCTCCAGAAGTATAGCGACCTTGAGTTTCAACCCTTACATGAGCATCTTCAAAAGTTAACATTTCAGGTTGAAAGACACTGGCCATTGCCAAAGAATCGTAAAGGTGGAGACCTTCATCACTGACAAGGTCACTTCTAACATTTATCCAGGGTTCAACTGACTCTTTAACAAAATGG
>CAZKZG010000047.1:0-6131 GCA_964557215.1 uncultured Candidatus Nitrosopelagicus sp.
ACTGCATATTCCATTGGAAGCTCTTTTGTAAATGGCTCCATGAATCCATTAACAATTAATGTTAATGCCTCCTCTTCAGAGAATCCTCGAGTCATGAGATAGAAGATTTGTTCATCACCTATTTTTCCAACAGTTGCTTCATGAGTGATTGTTGCGTCTTCTTGGTTAATTTTCATATATGGATATGTGTCTGTTTTTGATGTATCATCTAATAGTAATGCATCACATCTAACAGTTGATTTTACATTGGTTGCACCTTTTGCAACATTAAGTAAACCTCGGTATGTTGAGCGACCGTCTGCACGACTAACAGATTTTGATGTAATTTTTGAGGTTGTGTCAGGTGCTAAATGAACCATCTTTGCTCCTGTATCTTGATGCTGCCCTTTTCCTGCAAATGCAATAGAAAGTGTTTCACCATATGCTTTTGGACCCATTAAGTAAATTCCAGGATATTTCATTGTAATTTTACTTCCAATGTTGCCATCAATCCATTCTACTGTTGCTCCTTCGTACGCATAAGCACGTTTTGTAACTAGATTATAGACATCATTACTCCAATTTTGTATTGTTGTATATCTTAATTTTGCATCTTTGTGGGCAACTAATTCTACAACTGCTGAATGTAATGATTCGGAAGAATATACTGGTGCAGTACAACCTTCAATATAATGAACTTCTGAACCCTCGTCAGCGATTATTAAAGTTCTTTCAAATTGACCTATATTTTCTGCATTTATTCTAAAATATGCTTGTAATGGCATGTCTACTTTTACTCCTGGTGGAATGTAGATGAATGAACCACCACTCCAAACTGCACTGTTAAGTGCAGCAAATTTGTTATCTTCTGGAGGAATCATTATTCCAAAATATTTTTTAAAAATTTCAGGTTGTTCTTTTAATGCACTATCAGTATCCAAAAATAACACTCCTTGCTTTGCCAAATCTTCTCTCAAGTTGTGATAAACTACCTCTGATTCGTATTGAGCACCTACGCCTGCTAAGAATTTTTTCTCAGCTTCAGGAATGCCAAGCTTGTCAAATGTATTTTTTACATCTTCAGGAACATCATCCCAGTTTTTCTCTGTTTTTTCTGAAGCCTTTGCATAATAGTAGATGTTTTGAAAATCAATATGACTTAGATCAGCACCCCATGTTGGCATTGGTTTCTTCATAAATGCCTCGTAAGAACGAAGTCTAAAGTCAAGCATCCATTGTGGTTCATCTTTCATTTTGCTGATTCCAATAACAGTGTCTTTTGAAAGCCCCTTCTTACTCAAATGAACATACATTTCAGTTGAATCTTTGAAATCGTACTTTGAATAATCCATGTCAAGATTTTCAGTTGCCATAGGATAATTACAACACTGTTATTATAAAAATGCCAGTAAAATTAGGTAATACTAAATAGGTTAAGCTAATGAAAATGCTTCTAGAATTGCATCAACAGAACCCTTCACGGTATGAACATCTGCAATAATGTTTTGAACACAAAATTTCTTCAATTCATCTGCTGTGAAAGGACCTATTGCAATGACTTTAGTTTCATGCAATAATTGGATCAAATTTTCTTGGGAATAATCATTTACCATTATTTCAAAAAATGCTCTAACAGATGATGCACTAGTGAAAATTATTCCATCAATTTTTTTTTCAGAGAACATTTGTCTAAAATTGTTCCATTCAGTTGGATCCTGAAATGCACAAACATCATACAAATAAAGTTCAACTACATTAATGCCAATTTTTTCTAAAAGGTTTTTCAAAAATGGAGTTGAAGCTCCACTTCTAGGAATAATAGCTTTTTTCCCAACGGCATTTAATTTGGTTAATACTTCACCTACACCAACAGATGAATATCGTTGAGGCATATGTGCCACTTTGATATTCTCTTTTTCTAGTGCATCTTTTGTTTTTGGACCAACAGCAATAACAATAGTGTTAGCAATTGCAAGTTGTAATTTCTCAAATTTTGATATGTTTTTTGCACTCTCAATCAACAGTGTGACTGCCTTTGAACTCATAAATACAGAATAATCTGGATTTTCGTTTTCAATTGTTTCTAAAAACTCATCAACAATTTTTTCTCCTTTGCTAACTAATTGAATAGTAGGGAGAGTTATTGGATTTGCATTTTGTTTTGAGACAAGTTCTATGAATTCCTCTGAATCCTCCTTCGAACGAGTAATTGCTATCGTCTTTCCATCAATCATTTTCTCCACCCAATTATATCTGAAAGATCAACTACACGTCCTATAATAATATTAGTTGGAGGTCTGACCTTATTTTTTTTAATTTTATTAGAAATATTTGATATTGTTCCCTTGATCATTCTTTGTTTTGACGTTGTACCATTTTGTATTACAGCAACTGGTGTATTTTTATCCATACCACCTTGAATTAATTTTTTTGAAATTTCTTCAATTCTTGAGAGACCCATCATAATTACTATCGTATCAACAGATTTAGCTAGTTTTTTCCATTTTACAACTTCAGTTTTCTTTTCAGGATCCTCATGGCCTGTTACAAAGACAACTGACGATGCAAATTGTCTATGAGTTAATGGAATTCCTGCATATGTTGCAGAGCCTATTCCAGATGTGATTCCAGGAATTATTTCATATTTTATTTTAAATGATTTTAAAAACTCTGCTTCTTCACCACCTCTACCAAAAATTATTGGATCACCACCTTTTAGTCGAACTACAGTTTTTTTCAATTTTGCATATTTTACCATCAATTCATTTGTATTATCTTGATGAGTTATATCATCTCCAACTGCTCTACCAACATAGATTGTCTTGCTACGTTTTGGAATCATTGCGAGAATTTTCTTACTGACTAACCTGTCATATAATACAACGTCAGCTTTTTTGATTAACTCAATTGCTTTCAGTGTGATTAATTTGGGATCACCAGGACCCGCACCCACAAGATACACTTTACCTTTCATTACTTATTCCACTCCTCTAACTCTTCTCTCCAATTAGAAGCAATCTCTGAAACACCTCTAGTTTGCAATTCCATGCCAAGCAGTTTTCCCAATTCTTTAGGTTCATTTGGGCTTCCAGTCTTTTCCAGAATTATTGATTTCTTTCCATCCATTGAATATACTGCAACCTTTAATGTTAATGAGTTACCATTTACGATTGCAAATGCACCAACAGGAAATCTACATCCTGAATCAACAGAATCTGATAATGCACGCTCAGCTTCTATTTCTATTCTAGATTTAGTATCTTCAATTTTTTTTAATAATTCCAAAGTTTTAGAATTATCTTTTCTACATACAATTGCAAGTGCACCTTGACCTGGCGATGGTACAAAATCATTTGTTGATAATTTTGAAAGTTTTACGTTAGTTCCAAGTCTTGTCAATCCAGCCTGTGCTAAAACAATTCCATCAAATTTTCCTTCTATAACCTTATTGATGCGTGTTTCAATGTTTCCCCTTACAGGTTTTACAATTAGATCTGGTCGCTTACGCGTAATTTGAACTGCTCGTCTTAAACTACTACTTCCAATTACAGAAGCAGAAGGAATAGACTCAATATCAAATCCATCTCTAGTTATTAAAACATCATTAATTGACTCACGTTTTGGTATACAAGAAATTACCAAATCTTCATCTATTTGTGATGGGACGTCCTTCAAACTGTGAACAGCAAAATCAATTTCTTTAGTGGCAACTGCTCTATCAATCTCTTTTTCAAAGATACCTTTTTGCTCCATTGCAAATAGTGGTCGCGTGTCTGTGTCTCCTTTTGTGGTTATAGTCTTAAATTCAAATGTTAGTGAGGAATCTATCTTTTGTAATTCAGATATCACCCAGTTTGTCTGAGCCTGTGATAATTTACTTCCACGTGCACCAACTATAAGATTCAATTTTTCACCTGTTTTAATGATAAACCGTACGCACCTAATGTAGTTGTTATATCCGTATCTGTATGTGCATCTGAGAGAAAAACTGTCTCGTATTGTGATGGTGCAGTAAAAACACCATTCTTTAATAGATTGGAAAAAAGTTTTTGGAACTTTTTTGTATTTGATTTTTTTGCACTATGATAATCAACAACTTTTTGATTTGTAAAGAAAATCTGAAACATCGATGATATTGAATTTATTGTATGTGGTATTCGATAATCAGTTGCCAAATCATCAATTTCATCAACCATGGTTTGACAATAGCGTTCAAGTTTTGGATATAACTTGTTTTTAATTTTATTAATTGTTTTAATTGAACTAATAGCAGCTGCTACTGAAATAGGATTACCTGCAAATGTACTTGCCTGGTAAACTTTTCCACCTGGTGAGAGTTTATTCATAATTTCTTGTTTCCCGCCTATTGCTGCAATTGTAAAACCATTACCTAATGCTTTGCCTAATGTGGTAATATCAGGATCAATTTGAAATAATTTTTGTGCACCACCTTCAGAAATTCTAAACCCATTTACAACTTCATCAAAAATTAAAGGTATATTGTATTGCTTGGTAATTTTTCTTACATCAGAAAGAAAATTTTTTTCTGGTAGTACTAAACCCATATTTGCAAGTACTGGCTCAATGATAAGTCCTGCAATGTCTTTATTTTTTGTTATAGTTTTTTCCAATTCATTGATATCATTATATGGAACAACCAATGTATTTTTTGAAACTTCGTCTAATCCACCATCAGATATTGATATTCCATTGTGTGCAGACCCAGAACCAGCCTTAACTAAAACTGTGTCATATGCACCATGATAGCACCCTTCAAATTTTATTATCTTTTTCTTCTTTGTAAAACCTCTAGCAAGTCTAATTGCAGTCATAGTTGCTTCAGCACCAGTATTTACTATTCTAACTTTTTTAATAGATGGAAAGTTTTTGATTATAAGTCTGGATAATTCAATTTCTGATGAAGTTGGTGCAGTGTATAATGTACCTTTTTTTAACTGTCTAGATACAGCAGAAAGAATTTCTTTTCTAGTGTGACCTAAAAGCAATGCACCATAACCGTTACAAAAATCTGTATATCTATTTCCATCTTCATCCCATAATGAACTTCCTTGAGAGCGTCTAACAAAGAATGGATATGGTTCAATGTATCTTACAGGACTGTTAACCCCTGATGGAATGACTTTCTTTGCGTCTGAAAATAATTTCTTAGATTTTTCCAATACGCCTAATTTGTTTGCAGGTATTATAATTCTAAACTTATTCGATAGTCTCAAAGTTTAAGACTAAATCATTGTTGGATTCATCAATATTCCTGTATACATCAGCATCATCACCACCGTCGGCAATATCTAGTCCAAGTCCACCTTTCAAAATATCCTCACCTGACTGCCCTTTAATTATGTCATTTCCTGGACCTCCAGAAATATTGTCATTTCCTTCATTACCAAATACTATATCATCACCCTCCCCAGCTAAAATACAATCATTTCCATTATCAGCAGAAATTATATCGTCGCCGTAGAAAGAAAAGATCAAATCTGGCATGTTCGTTCCAAGTAATAGATCATCATCATTACTACCTAAGATTAGGTTATAGTAAGATGGTGTTTTACCACATGCTTGAACTATAATATTTTGAGTTGATGATACTGAATTTCCACTCTCATCAGTTGCTGTCCATGTAACTATGGTTTCACCAAGTGGGAATACTTCAGGTGCATCGTATGTTATGATAGGATTTTCATCAACAAAATCAGAAGCACTGGCATCACCAATTACTATAACATTTTCTAATGCTATTGCATCTAAAACAATATTATTAGGAATATCTAATATTGGTGCGCTTTCATCAATTATCATAATACTTTGAGTTTCACTTTAAGAATTACCAGATTCATCAGTTGCTGTCCATGTAACTATGGTTTCTCCGAATTCAAATGAATTGTTTGCATCATTTTCTAATCTTACATCACTAACTGAATCAAAAACTTGAGGTGATGATAATTCAACTATTGTATTTGTAAACGACGTTGCATCTGCAATAATTTGTGCTGGCTGTGTTATTATTGGTGCTACGGTGTCTACTAATCTGATTGTTTGTGTATCCGATGCTGAATTACCTGATTCATCAGTTGCTGTCCATGTAACTATGGTTTCACCAAGTGGGAATACTTCAGGTGCATCGTTGGTTA
>CAZKZG010000048.1:0-3171 GCA_964557215.1 uncultured Candidatus Nitrosopelagicus sp.
TTTCAGGTTTCAGGTTTAGAAAACGTGAAAATTTCCATCGACCCACATGAAAACACCAAGGGAACAGTCTCAGTTTACATTAATCAAGAATAAAGTGGGCGTGATCCCTTGGCAAAACAATGAGAGATTTCCTCTCCTGTCGACGCTAATGCGTTTTGACTCAATTCTGTTTCGCGGAATCACGCTGCGCTAGTCGATGTTTATATCGGTACGCATTAGCCCTAATACGCGTCTAAGCTATTTAAATAAGTCAGCCAGTTTTTTGGGATAGCACTAGGCTAAGTTGTTAAAAAAGCAATTCGCTTGATAATAATAGTAGCTAATATCAAGAAAGCTAATGGAATCAAATGACAAAAACAAGATGGATCGATTCTCAATATTTGCAAAGCAGACTTTCAAATATTATCTAGTCGGTGCAAGTGGCGTTTTAGTGAATTTAGGGTTGCTATATTTTCTGACTGATATTATTGGTGCGTGGTATGTGTTTTCTCAAGCTGTGGCAGCTGGTGTATCTATGACCACAAATTTTACCTTGCATAAATTTTTGACCTATAGAAAGGAGATCAAGGAAGCAAAAACGCTTGAAAGATATATCAAATTCATAACAATCAGTTTGTTGGGAATGGGTATTCTGCTAGGATTAACATATGTTTTGGTTGAGAATTTTGCGATGTACTATATGCATGCTGCAATGTTATCTATTGCTATAGCAGGTTCATTCAATTATTTTGCAAATAGAAAGTGGACGTTTGGAATTAAATTCTAGAGTTATGGAGAAATAAGATGAACCCAAAAACAAAACGAAAAATTGAGATTATTGGTCTATTATCAGGAATTTGGTTCATAATTTCACTCCCGTTACCTTGGCTAATCACAATACCAGATGTTGCATATACACAACTAGTAGTGATTTTGCAAATGACTGCGTTGGTATCAATCCCATTTATTGCCCTAGCAGTAGCCTGGACCTTAAAGCCGGAATTGACAACGAATTCATAAAATGGCAGAACCACCAGTTTCTTCGAAAATACCACATTTAGAAACTATCATTGATGCCGTAATCACGGCTGGAGATAAAATTGTGGAGATTTATGAAAGTGATTTTAAAGTTGAAAAAAAGGATGACAACTCTCCAATTACAAAAGCTGATCTGGAAAGCAATAAGATAATCAAAGAATCTCTTTTGCAAACTGGAATTCCAATTTTATCAGAAGAAGACGCTGATGATAAATCTAGAATGGACAGCGAGAAGGTTTGGATAGTTGATCCACTAGATGGAACACAGGATTTTGTAAACAAGACCGGTGAATTTACTGTAATGGTCGGGTTGGTAGAAAACCATATTCCTGTAATGGGATTGGTTTACTGGCCAACAGAGAAAAAACTGTTTTTTGCAGAAAATGGTCTTGGTGCTTTTTGCCATGATTCAGATGGGTGGGCAAAAATTTCGGTAAGAAATGTTGAAGAAATTGAAAAATCTCTTGCCTTGGTTAGTAGACACCATTTGTCTGACAAAGAAAAGAAAATGTTAGAGCACTTGAAAATTGATAATACTGCAAGTATTGGAAGTTCTCTAAAAGTCATGGAGATTGCATCTGGTAGAGCAGATATCTACTTGACTAGTACCAACAAAATGAAACAATGGGATACAGCAGCATCACATTGTATAATTTCAGAGGCTGGCGGAAAAATGACTGATATTTCTGGAAATGATCTTATTTACAATACTGAATCGGTGAATCACAAAAATGGTCTGTTAGTTACAAATGGATCAATTCATGTAGAAACAGTTTCTAAGATTTCCAAACTAGAGTAAATTTTTTGATGTCAAAAAGTCCAAAACTTCTTGTGCACTTTCATCTAGTGTTTTTGTATCAGTGTCTAGTACAAGGTCAGCACTATCTGGTGCCTCATATGGGTCGTCTATGCCTGTAAATCCCTTGATTTCTCCAGAACGAGCCTTTGCATACATTCCTTTGACATCACGTTCCTCACATTTTGCCAATGAAGCATTAACATAAACTTCAAAGAATTTTGTATCGTCGCCGATTATTTCTTTTGCATTTGCACGATTCTCTTTGTATGGGCTGATTAAAGAAACACCCATTGGGACGTTGTGCTTTAGAAGTAATTTTGCTAAATGTGCAACTCTTCTGTTGTGTTCATCTCTTGCAGCCTTTGAGAAATCTTTTGGTGAAAACCATTCTCTAAGCTCATCACCATCTAGGATGGCCAGGTTTGGAATGGTTTCAGCCAGTTTTCTAACTATGGTAGTCTTACCAGAACAAGGCAATCCTGTCATCCACAAACAAAATGAACTCATATGAAGAAACTAAAATTTACCGTTAATATTTGTACCAGTTCTGATCTTCGAGATAGTCGATCAGTTTGATCATGTCTGAAAGCTTCTCCACAATGGTAATGACTGACTGAAATTGCTGATACATTTCAGCTTCTTCTTCTTTTGAGAGAATTTGCTCTTCAGCCTTTGTGAAAAATTCCTCCTCCTTTGACAGATGATCCTGCAAGTAGATAGAGTATGTTTTAAGATATCTGGCAACTGGCTCGTGTTTATCCTCTCCATTTTTCCATGCAGTCAAATTTGTAGAAAGCATTTTTGCTATGTTTCGAGAAAACTCGTGCTCGATTAGTAGGGCTCTAATCTCTTCTTTTAGTGAGTCATATGCTGCAACGCATGGAAAGTAGGAATCTTCTTCCCGAGAGTAGTGAATAGAGTCTAAAAATTCTGAAATAAGAAATGTAATTTTTTCAATGTCAAGTAATGGAACATCTTTACCGTCGTAGAGAGACTGGTAACATTTTATAACAATTTTTTCTACTCGTTTGATCTCTTGGTGATCTTTTCTGAGGGTTTCAGTTGCGCTCATTGTTTCAGACTCGTTGTATCAACCTCGTTTGACACATTCTTAAATTAACATGGTGTTGGCATATTTAGCATGAATTGGATTTTTTTAGGAATTTTCGAAGATATCCAATCATTCTTCAATGAGGCCATTTGGTCAAAATTTAACACTGATGAGGTTACTGGCTCAAACGCAAAAGAGCTCGTAAGCTCGTTTTTTGAGCACAATCCAATTGAAGCAGTAGATAGCGGGCAGATTAGTAGTGATTTTCTGTCCCAGGGAATTGCAAATGTTCAAAATGTTGTTG
>CAZKZG010000049.1:0-8054 GCA_964557215.1 uncultured Candidatus Nitrosopelagicus sp.
TTTAGATTGTGCAGAAATTGGTAAGAAATATGATATTCCAATCATATCAGACGGTGGTACTAGAACATCTGGTGATGCAACAAAGGCTCTTGCTGCAGGTGCATCTTCAGTGATGCTAGGAAGTATGTTAGGTGGAACAGATGAAAGTCCAGTTTCCACTATTAGTAAAAATGGTAAACGCTACAAAATTTACAGAGGCATGGCATCACTAGCTGCTGCAAGAGGAAGAAAATCAAAAGAAACCGGATTAGTAGATTTAGGTGATGATCTTAATGATTATGTTGCAGAAGGTGTAGAAGCATTTGTTCCTTACAAAGGCTCAGTTACAGACATACTAACGCAAATTACTGGAGGTATTCGTTCTGGATTAAGCTATTGTGGTGGACATACGATTCAACAAATGCAACAGAATGCCGAATTTATCAAAATGTCTGGTGCTGGTTTTGCTGAAAGTAAACCACATGACGTTGATTTAATGTAGAAAATCTAAGCTTTATTGCGGGGGATTCATTAGCTAAAGTATGCCATACATACAGGTATCACTATATCCAGGTCGGTCTGACCAACAAAAAGAGGATTTTGCAAAAGCAATAACGGAATCTGCAGTTGAAATTCTAAAAACAAAGAAAGAACATGTTATTGTAGTATTTGATGAAAATCCAAAAGAGAATTGGTTTCTAGCTGGGAATCAACTCTAAACTATCTTTTTATTTTCATTCTATTTAGAAATCTTAATGTCTAAAATTGCACTAGTACAATTCAAAGCATCAACTCAAAAGACAAAAAATCTTCCAAAAATTCTAGATTTCATCAGACAGGCAGCAAAAAATCATGCAGATATGTGCACATTTCCAGAGTATATGATGTTCTATACACCAGCAACACAGTCAGCAAAACAATTAGCACAAGAAGCAGAATCAATAAATGGTAAATTTGTATCAGAGATTGCAAAATGTGCTAAAGAAAATTCTATTAGTGTTTTAGGAACAATGTATGAAAAGAGTAGAAAAAAAGATCGAGTTTACGATACATCATTTATTATAGATAAAAATGGAAAAGTAATTGGAAAATATAGAAAAATTCATCTGTATGATGCATTAGGTTTTAAAGAATCTTCCAAGATGTCACCAGGTTCATTAATTCCAATGCCAACTAAAACCTCAATTGGGAACCTAGGCATGATGATTTGTTATGATTTACGATTTCCTGAAATGTCAAGAGTGCTAGCTTCTGCTGGTACCGAAATACTTCTAGCACCATCAGCTTGGGTAAACGGTCCTATGAAAGAAGAACACTGGATAACACTAAACAAGTCACGTGCAATTGAAAATGGTTGTTATGTTATAGCACCAGATCATCTAGGCCATGTTTATTCTGGACGAAGTCTTGCAGTAGATCCATATGGTAGAATTCTTCTTGATATGAAGAAGCGCCAAGGAATTGGTTACGTGAACATATCGTTAGACAGTGTTTATGAAACTAGAAAGAAGCTTCCATTATTAAAAAATCGTAGAACAGATATTTATTCAAACTTCAAACATTAGATTCTCTACTAGTACATTTAATATTTGCACATTGTTTTTTCCATTTTTGTTTTCTACTAAATCTAAAAAGTATTGTTGGCCATAAGCAAATTTTACACTTGACTTTTGTTGCCTTTATCATTGCTTTTTGTAGAAGTGGTGATGATGCTCTACACCCATTATAGTAATTTGTGCATCCAATGAATCTTTTTTTTGTAGTGTGTGATTTAATCACCAAAAGTTGTCCTGTTTTACATTCAGGGCATTCAACCAATCCATCTTTAGGAGTATTTGTACCCAGAATCACAAACTTTTTCTTTTTTGCTGACCATGAAAGAAAACCATTAGAATCTAAATATTGAGAGATTTCTGTTTTAAGTGATTTAATATTATTTTTTGTTACTCTAACAGAATCTCTTTTTGCAGTTCTCATCTTTGAAGCTTTGAGTTGTTTAATTTGTTGTTTCATACCTTCTTTTCTATTCTACCTTAATCAAATTTTTTGCATAATTTTTATACTCGTTGTGTCAGCAAAATTTGTGGAAAACGTTTGTGTTTTAGGTGCTGGAAGTACAAAGTATGGAAAACTAGACGATAGTATTTCTGATATTACAATTCAAGCATCGGCAGCAGCAATAGAAAATGCTGGTATTGAACCTAAAGAAATCAAAGCAGGCTACATTTCAAATGTTTTTGGTGTTGCAGACAAACAGGTTCACTTAGGCCCTGTTGTGATGAGCAATTTAGGAATTTCTGAACGACCATCACTATCAATAGAATCTGCATGTGGAAGTGGTTCTGTTTCATTCAGAGAGGCATATGCAAATGTTGCATCAGGTTTCTATGATGCAGTACTTGTCACTGGAGTTGAAAAAGTTACTCATACTGGTACTGAATGGACTACAACTTACTTTTCTTATTGTTCTGATTTTTTCTATGAAGGACAAGCTGGTGCATCATTTCCTGGATTATTTGCATCTATGGCAAGGGCATATCTTAATGAATTCGATGCAACAGAAGAAGATCTTGCTAGTGTTGCAGTAAAAAATCATGATAACGGAATTTCAAATCCAAAAGCACATCTTAGAAAAAATATTACTATTGACGATGTGATGAATTCAGCAGTAGTAGCCAGCCCTTTGAAGCTTTTTGATTGTTGTCCATTTTCAGATGGAGCCAGTTCTGTAGTTATTTGTAATGAACAATTTGCAAAAGATCACTCTAAAGATTATGTAAAAGTAATTGGTTCAGGACGTGGTGGATCACCTGCAGCATTACAAGGTCGTGAACATCTTACAACCATTCCAAGTACTAGAATTGCAGCTGCAGATGCGTATAAGATGGCAGGAATTACTGCAAAAGATATAGATTTTGCAGAAGTTCATGATTGTTTTACAGTTGCAGAAGTAGTAGATACTGAAGATCTTGGTTTCTTTGAAAAAGGAACAGGTGCAAAAGCTGCACGTCAAGGTGAAACTAAACTTAACGGTTCTATTCCAATCAATCCCTCTGGTGGATTAAAATCAAAAGGACATCCAATTGGTGCTACTGGAGTTGGTCAAGTAGTTGAGGTATTTGAGCAATTAACAGGAAAGTCAGGCGAACGTACAGTTAATGATGCAAAAATTGGATTAACACAGAATTTTGGTGCAACTGGGGCAAGTTGTGCCGTTCATATTTTCCAAAGTGTGTAAATTGTCTGCAAAATCTGAATTTATTGAACAAGCAAAGAATGGAAACGTTCTTGCTAGAAAATGCACTAAATGTGGAGAATTGCATCTTGCAACAGTATATTTCTGTAAAAAATGCGGTAACAAAGGGTTTGAAGATTCGATAATTCCTGGTAAAGGAAAGATTGTCACATATACGATTATGACTGTACCTCCAGAAGGATTTGAAGAATTTGCACCTTACGCATGGGCAGTTTTAGAATTAACAGGTGATTTTGTGCTTAGAATTTCCGGATTTTTGCCAAATATAGCAACACCAGAAAATCTTCCTATTGGTACATTAGCCGAAATTGTTGGTTTCGATGAACGAGGAATTGTTCTAAAAAAGCAATAATATAATTTTTCTTAGAACTACATCAAGTTCTTTGTCAATTTTAAATAGTTATTGTAATAATTTGAAATATGTCTGTAGAAATAGTTTGTGGAAAATGTGGCGAAAAAATATCTACTATGAAAATGCTAAAGTCTGTAAAAGATGTTCTAAAACATTATAACAATAAATGTCCTAAATGTGGTCAGAAGCTTTCTACATCTCAGTTTTCCTTAGATATAGAAAAAAAATAACTTTTGCGATCCTCTTTATACTGACAACAACTCTTAATAGTTAATTTTTTTTTACAAACTCGTATGGGAAAGGATGAGGAAGCAAAATTTGAAGAAGAATTAGAACTTGCTGATGGCGATTTTGATGATGATGAACTAGAATTAGACGCAGATGCAAAAGACGGCGGAGGTCTTCTACAATCCACCTCAAAACGTGTCAGAATGATTTTCTCTGTTATGGCAAGTCCCAACAGAATAGATATTCTCAGAATCCTTAATTCTAAAGGTCCGTTGACATATTCCGAATTAAAATCATTAGCTGGGTTTAAATCAAAAAAAGAGAGTGGTAAATTTGCATATCATCTTAGAAAACTTTTGCGACAATCATTAGTTGCACTTAACAAGTCTGAAAGACGATACACAATCACTAATCTAGGTAAATTAGTTTTGAGTCTTGCACGCCAAATTGAGGAACGTTCAATAATTGAAAGTGGTAAAATGTATGTACGAACGTCTCATGACTCTATTGAAGAATTTAACTCTCATAAAATCATTCAATCATTAGTTCGTGAAGGAAGTTTACCATTAGAGCTTTCACAAAAAATTACTGAAGAGGTTGAAAATCGTATCTATAAATTTCAAACAACATATCTAACAGGCTCGTTAATACGTGAAATGGTAAATAATGTACTTTTAGAACATAGTTATGAAGAATATAGAAACAAACTTGCTCGTCTTGGCATGCCTGTGTTTGACGTTCAGGAAATGTTCACCAATGTAGAAGATATACAGAATGGTGCTGAAGATTTATTGTTTAAGACTGGGCAAAATGTACTCACAGAGTACCTACTCACGAATGCCCTACCAAAAGATATAGCAGATTCTCATTTATCAGGTGATCTACACATTACAAACCCAGGCATGTGGTCACTTGTCCCTGATATAGTATTTCTTAACTTGAAAGAACTGACTGAAGATGGTTTACAACTAGGAGGAAACTCTCCCAGCGTATCACGAATTTTACAACCTAAAACTCTTGATGACTTAACACTATTATTATCAATGGTTCTTCCTTTGATTTCAAAAGAAGCATCAGAAGAAATTGTAATAGATGAACTTCCCTCGGTAATAGCAAAAACTTCAAAGAATCTAGCAGAGATTGAGAAAAAACTATTTGATGTCTTTAGATTATCATCTACATCAATTAGTTATAGCAAGTCTCCTACACTCATATCGTTTAGACTTTCTTTGTCAACAGATCAAAAAATTGTCAAATCAATATTGTCTGCATACAAATCATATGTAGAGATAACACCGTTACCAAAAATTGGAATAGTTATAGACTATGAAAAAGGAAAGATCTCAGATGTTTCTGCCATACTTTCTACAATAATTTCTCTTGGCGGTAGTGTAATATGTTCAAAAGTCTCTTGTACTACAAATGCAATACAAAAATATGGAGAAAAAAATATTGGAACATCAATAAGACTTGGTTCTTTAACAATTAATCTTCCACGACTTGCATTTGAATCTAACAAAGATGAGACATATTTTAGAGCAAGACTTGCTTTACTCATTAAACCAGCAATTGATTCAATGATAATAAGGAAAAAAGATATTTCTGATCTCACAAGACGTGGGATAAATCCTATTCTAAGTAGCAATACTCAATTCATGCAAAAAAATTCAACTTCTTTGAACATTAATCTTGTTGGACTTAAAGAGGCAGTGTTTAACATACTTGGGCATAAAGATGACAAGGATGGTAAAGAAATTCTCTACAAAGTCATTCAGACCGCAGTTGATATTTCAACGAAGAAGGGAAAAGAATCTGGTGTAAATGTGACAGTTGCCATGGTCGATAGCGATGGTATTTCGAGATTTGCTACATTAGATAGTGAAAAATATGGTAAAAACGCTGTTCAGGATTCTACATCCTCCGGATTATATTCACAAGGGAAGTCAATAGATTCTGTAAAATTTGGTGAATTAACAGCAAAAAATGAGATAATTTCTGAATATAACAAGATTGCAAAGATGCTAACTGGTGGATTGCTTTTAAAGATCAATTTTGAGAATAAATCTAAGCCTACAGAGATGAAATCTATAATTGAGAAGGCTGCATTACTAACTTCGTCATTCAAACCAACAATGCATGTTCCAGTATGTGGTAATTGTGGCTACAAAGGGGAAAAATTAGTCGACAAATGTCCTAACTGTAAATCACAGTTTATTTTGTAAAACGAAATTCGTCATACAAAAATTATGAAACGATCTAAAATAAAAAAACTAGAATTTTTTTTTCCACTAGGAAAATCCACTACAATGAAAATCGTAGCGTTGTAAAAAAAGTTCAGCTCATACTAAGAAAATAGTTGGCAAAGAAGATATATTCTTGACAATCTTAACTTCCCTTGAGGAGTTATAATTGGTTGAAAATTCACAAATAGAAAGTTCTATCGCCGAAATTAGGAAGAGAAATGGAAAAGTAACAAATTTTGACAAGAATAAGATCTCTAATGCGATCCACAAAGCACTAATAGCAACAAACCAGGATGATCGTGATCTAGCAGAAGAACTAACGAACGGTGTACTAGATAAACTTGTAACACAGGGTTTTTCTACAGAACATCCTCCAAGTGTTGAAGATATACAAGATATGGTTGAATCAACATTAATCGAACAAGGCCACAGTGAGATTGCAAAATCTTATATACTGTATAGACATGAACGCAGAAAAATTCGAGATGAAAAAATGAAGGTACTCAATACAAATAGTCTTGATTTTGTTTCTAAGAAATTTGATCTTAACTGCCTTCGTGTTTTAGCATCACGCTATCTAATGAGAAATAACAAAAATGAAATTACTGAAAGTCCATCACAAATGTTTGAAAGAGTTGCAATTCTAATTGGGATTGGAGATCTTTTACATGACGATGAGATTTTTGCAAAAAATGCTAATACACAACAAAATATAGAAGAAGCAACAGAATATCTTACTAAACTTGATCACTTTGACTATAAATTTAAGATTGGTGAATACTATCTAAACAAATGGCATTTTAGAGGTCTTATCAATGGCTATGTTGATCTAGCAAAGAATGGACAGATGAAAGTTGGCTTCAAAGAACTCTTAACACAATTAGCTGCTAAAAAATTTAATATCTATTCAGAAAAGATTGACGAATATAATTCACTAATGACAAACCAGATCTTTTTACCAAATTCACCAACAATGATGAACGCAGGTGGTCGTCTTGGTCAGTTGTCTGCATGTTTTGTTCTTGGAATGCCTGATGACATGGAAGGAATTATGAAATCAACATCAGATGCCGCATTAATTTTTAAATCGGGCGGCGGAGTTGGAATTAACTATTCAGAACTTAGGGAAGAAGGAGACATTGTAGCCTCGACATCAGGTGTTGCTTCAGGCCCAGTCTCGTTTATGAATATTATTAATTCAGTCACAGAGGTGGTCAAACAAGGAGGAAAAAGACGAGGTGCAAACATGGGTATCATGGATGTGTGGCATCCTGACATTGAGAAATTCATAACAAACAAGACAGAGCCAGGAGTACTAGAGAACTTTAACGTTAGTGTAGGAATTTGGGAAGACTTTTGGAATGCATTGGTTAATTCAGAAGACGGTGCTTATACACTAAGAAGTACACGTGACAATTCTCCTGTAAGAGAAGTTAATGCACATCACTTGATTGATCTTATTGCAAATTCTGCTTGGAAGAGTGCAGAACCAGGATTAATTTTCTTTGATAAAATAAATGAATACAATGTTTTTGCGAAAGCAAGAGGTGGTCCATTGAAAGCAACTAATCCATGTGGAGAACAGAGTCTTTATCCATACGAATCATGTAATCTTGGTTCAATTAACTTGGCTAATCTTGTAAAAAGAAAAGCAGATGGACAATACGAGTTTGACTGGCAAAAATATGAAGAGGTAATTAGAAAAACAACAAGGTTCTTAGATAATGTAATTGATGTTAACCATTATCCTGTTCCAGAAATCAACGTAGCATCAAAAGAATCAAGAAGAATAGGTCTTGGTGTTATGGGAGTTGCAGATCTATTGTATAAACTTAGAATTCCCTACAACTCAAAGGAAGGCTATGAGTTTATGTCAAAACTTTCTGAAGCATTATCATATTATTCTATGGAAGAAAGTGTTGCCTTATCACAGTCCAGAACAGAATTTCCGTTATGTGCAAAGACAGAATTTCCTGACGGTAAGATACCAATTGCT
>CAZKZG010000050.1:0-9157 GCA_964557215.1 uncultured Candidatus Nitrosopelagicus sp.
ATCAAAGTTTGGTGCTTCACATTCCATTGGGGAGATTGATAAATTCGTTCAAGATATAGAACGGCTAAAAGAAAAAAATCAATCTAAACTAAAGCGAGATGAATTACAATATTTGTGGAAACATCTTAACGACAAAAAAATGAAAGTTGAACTGGTTTACATAACTGACCAGTTTGTAGATGACTATCAAAACAACAAAGTCAGAGTTATGGGTAGACAGCAGGTATATGAGACTTTATGGGAACGTATCAAAAAACCTGCCAAAGGTCAGAATGCTAGTCTTAGAATTCTAAAACAACCACTTGAGCACAAAAGAAGCAAAGTCTGTGTGGTATCTGCTTATGATTTAGCAGAATTGGTAGAAAAAAATGAACATTATATTTTTGAATCAAACATTAGAAAACATCTAGGTGGAAAAGGATCTATAAATAAGAAAATTTCAAAGACATTAGAATATGATCCACAAAATTTCTTTGAATGGAATAATGGAATTACAATTACTGTAGATGATGTTTCAATTAAAAACAATGAATTGTTCCTAAAAGGAGCACAGATAGTTAATGGGGCACAAACTTCTAAAAGTATTCTAGATAAGAAAAATAAGGCAAATAATATTGATGCTGAAGTCTTGGTCACTGTAATTAAAACCAAAGATGAAGAACATCAAAGGAAGATTACCAAGTACAGAAACTCTCAAAATGCAGTTAAAGGAAAGGATTATGTTTCATTGCAGGATTATTTCATATCTATCCATCAACAGCTTACAAAATTCAATTATTGTTTTGAACACCAACAGGGTTTATGGTTAAATCTTGCACCATCTGAGAAAGCCAAATTTCAAGGAGATGAGACACTTAACAAATATCTTCCAGAAGTGAAAGATAGATGTAGAATCAAAGATGACTCGGCAATTGCATCATTTGTATCATATTTTGAACAAAAACCAAATGAAGTGTACGGTGGAATTGGAAAATATCTTCCAACTGGCGCAAAATATGAGACTGTATTTAATGATGAATTAGAATGTGATTTTAGATATTTCCTATTCCCACATCTGATTAGAGAATATGCAAAGAATGAACTAGAATATGACAGGAAAAATATCCAACATAGAAACAAAAGATATGCTCAGAGTTTGTTTGTAGCTGTAACAGCACGGATAATTCATAAGAATATACTAGCAAAAAATGACGATTTTAAGAATGATATAAATGAATTAGAGAAGATTATGCAAAATTTTGGATTATGTAAAAAAATTCTACTGGTGACAGACAAAATAGTCACAAAATTTCTTGAAGATTCAGCAGTGGAGGCAAAAATAGAAGAATCTAATACTGCACACAATTTCTTTTCAAACCAAGTTTATGGTAGTGATATGCTAAAAATAATAGATAGAAAAATTAGACAAGAGCAAAACGAGATAGATTTCATTAAAAAAACTGTTTCTGTGATTTAAAAATTTAAAATGGTAAAAATCCGGCCAGTGTAAAATCTTGCAGGAGGTTACATTGACCAGACCATTACCGATCAGCATACAAAAAAGTAGTATTTAACATCATTTTTTACTACAAATCATTTTATAGCCAAATTACATTTGAAATTTAAATGACTGAGAAATGTTCTATATGTGAAAAAGATATTGTTAATGTAACTTATGTCCCAATGGACGAATGGAAGATTAAAGGAAAAATTTGTAGCCAGTGTTATTCAAAAAGAATTGAGGAATATTATCCTGGTAAGCACATTAGAACCAATAGACTGGAAGACTTTGAATAATTTCTATTAATTATTCTGTTCTAGTATATTTATGGCGATTAAGACAATTCCATGCTAATGAATCATCTTTAACTTCATCTTCACTCATAAATTTAATATTAGTTACAACTTTTTTCTTTTTCATTAAATTAATTTGAAAGCTTTCAAATTTTTTGCAGTCACATTCTTCGTATAAACAATAATAATCATTTTCTTCATCATTGTGATCGTCTTTTCTATGTCCACAATCACATGGTACATCGTTTTTTACATCTTCAATGAATTTTTTGGTGTATACAGCAAATCTAAGTATTGCACTTCCATTATGTCCTTTCTTGAATCTTTCATAATTCTCTGATTTTGGTAAGATTTTATAGAAAGATTTGTTCGTTGAAGGTTTTCTGGAATCAGCTCCAATAATAAACCAATAATCATCACCAATCTCTACAAATCTAACCTTGATCGTGTGATCGTTCCACCAATGAACAGTTTCTAACCAAAGATTTGACGCTATTTTCCTTTCGGGAAACATCAAAGCAATATTCATTCTTACGTCAAAGAATCTATATGCTACACCTAAGAAATCTTCATGCCAATTGATCGATATATTTTCAGACACGCCACAAGGAAGATTTAGTGGATATTTATCTCATGTCAGATAAAACCAAGCAATACTATTATATCACTTAGTAAGAGACTATTCATTATGCCATATCGGACTGGAATGCAAATAGTAGCAGATATGCTCTATATTACTGAGCAAACTGGTCAAGAAGGTATTAAAACAACTACACTACTTACAAAGGCTAATCTTTCACATTCTAGATTAGAAAAATTTGTGAAAAATCTAACAGGTGCAGGTCTTATGAACAAAATTGAGTTTGATGGTAAAAATGTATTTGTTATAACATCAAAAGGAAAACAATATC
The DNA here is from genome assembly GCA_964557215.1 of uncultured Candidatus Nitrosopelagicus sp. Classification (GTDB taxonomy): domain Archaea; phylum Thermoproteota; class Nitrososphaeria; order Nitrososphaerales; family Nitrosopumilaceae; genus Nitrosopelagicus. The sequence continues at coordinate 2,685 of CAZKZG010000050.1, forward strand.
TTGAATCTTACAAAAGATTTTCTGATCTTGCAGGTTCTTTTGGTTTAGAATTATAATTTTATTTCTTAAATTTTCTTCTTCTTTCACGCCTAAGTTCTTGTTGCTTCTTTCTATTTAGATAAGAACTGTATATAATTACAATAAATGCTCCAGCTACAGACGCCCAGAATAAAGGATAGATTGGTGGATCACGTATCTCCCCAGTAGTTGGAGATAAGAATGCAATTGCCATAGTAACAACCATCATAGCTAAAACAATTGAGAGGTATTTACCCATAATTCATCTAAATCATTAAATCATTTATCTTTTTTACTTTATTTAGTTAACAAATGTCAAAAAAACTAGAATTTGTTGGATTAGCCTTGGTTGGTGGAATGATCTATTCATTTCTAGGATTAATCTCACAAGAAGATCCTATGGGTTGGACTATCTTCTGGGCATGTGCAATAGGTACACTTGGTATAATTTTGTATCGAAAACAAAAACGAAAAAAGGAAAGTGAGCAAAAATGAGCTTAATTGGAATTTCTAATTAACAAATTTTTAACCGGCAGATCTATAAAGGATAAAACATCAGATTTCATTATAGTATGTCAGAAGAAAAGAAAGAATGGTGGTTAGGACTTGGGGAAGAACTTCAAGAAGACATTGAAACTTTTGCAGACTAATATTATTAAAAATAAAAAAATACTTTTCATCTAAATTTTATAAGCCTCGAATGGGATTCGATCCCATGACCTAACGCTTACGAGGCGTTCGCTCTACCAGGCTGAGCTATCGAGGCACGAACGATTTGCAGTCAGAGTTTATAAAAAGCCTTTGTGATTTTTAATAGTGAAAATATCAATATCTGGAATAAGAGGAGTATTTGGAAATGATTTTGAACCAAAAAATGTTTTAGAATTTACTAAAAATTTCTCATCCATGATTAAATCTGGAAAATGTGTTGTTGGAAGAGATACTAGATCCTCAGGAGAAATAATTATGAATTGTGTTACTGCCACACTAATGCAATTTGGAATACAAGTATACAATCTAGGAATTGTTCCAACTCCTTTTGTATTTAGAGAAGCAAGAAAATTTGGTTCTGGAGTAATGATCACATCATCTCATAACCCACTTGAATGGAATGGTCTAAAGTTCATCTTGGATGGAAGGGGAATAGATGAAAAGGAACTGGATACAATTACTGGTAAACAAGAAATCTTTAGTTCAAAAACAGGTAATGAAGAATTTATTGAATCAGAGTATGTTTCAGATGTTACAAAAATTGTATCTAATGTAAAAAATAATCCAGAAATAACTGTAGACATAGGTGGTGGTGCAGCAAAAAACTTTGCACGCCCTTTGCTTGAGAAAATTGGTTGTCAAGTTGATACAATAAATGAAGATTTATTTTCATCATCAAGAGGACCAGATCCCACAACAGACACTCTAGAAGAATTAAGAAAAAAATCAAAAGAAATTGGTTTTGCATTCGATTTAGACTCTGATCGTCTAGTAATAGTCAAAGATGGAAAAAAGAAATCGCCGGATATTACCTTAGCACTTGGTATAAAAAAATCAATACAACTAGGATACAAAAAATTTGTATTAAGTGCTGATAGTAGTATCGGAATTGAAAAATATATCACCAAAAATGATGGAACCGTTTGGAGATCAAAGGTTGGAGAAGTAAATGTAATTCAAACAATATTAGAAAAAAATGCTGAAGCAGGAGGTGAAGGCAGTAGTGGTGGATTTATCTTACCAGAATTTAATTTTTGTAGAGATGGTCTTTTAACAGCAGGATTAATTGCAACTATGCTTGATCAAGATATAGATACATTCATTGAGGAAATGGAAAAGTATAAACAAATTAGAGAAAAAATCTCATTCCCAGCAAAATTTCATGACAAAATAATAGAAATATTTACCAATAAATTAGAAAATAAATATGAATTAGATCTACTTGATGGTGTAAAATTAAAAATAGATGAAAATAGTTGGGCACTTGTTAGAAAATCAAATACTGAAGATATTATTAGAATCTCTATTGAGTCAAATGATGAATCAAAAATAATTAGTGTACAAAAACATATTAGAAAATTACTAAATGAGAGCTATGAAGAAATTAAGTGAAAATCAGATTATTAGATACTTTCAAAAACAAAATTTAAAAAACTTTGTTGCTGAAGATGTAGAAGTTTTTTTGCTTGGAAAAACAAAATGTGCCACAAGTGTTGATACATTAGTTGAAAGTACAGACGTGCCACCAAAAAGTAACTTTAAAGATATTGCAAGAAAAAGTATTGTATCTAGTGTTAGTGATTTTGCAGCAAAAGGAATAATTCCAAAATTTTGCATTGTTTCAATAACATTACCAAAAAATATTTCAAAAAAACAAGTAGTAAAACTATCTTCTGGATTTACACTAGCTTGCAAGGAATTTGATGTGAAGCTATTAGGGGGAGACACAAATCAAGGAAAAGAAATCGTCATCCATTCAGTATTATTTGGATTGCCAAACAAAGTTATTCCTAGAAATGGTGCAAGAATAGGCGACAGGATAATAACAACTGGACCATTTGGATATCAAGCAGCCGCAATTGACATTATGAAGAAAAAGAGAATGTCTACAAAAAACTTCTTGAAAAAAACAAAAAAACTATTTTCTAGACCTACACCTCGCTTAAAATTTGGATATTTAGCTAGAAATTTACTTTCATCATCAATGGATTCTAGTGATGGACTTTCAACATGCCTGAATGAACTATCAGATCAAAGTAAAAAGCAATTCGTAATAACAAAACTTCCTGTAAATTCAGATTTAATTGATTTTTCACAAAAAAATAAACTGGAATATGAAAACTTTGTCTTAAATGGAGGAGAAGAATTTGAGTTGGTATGTACTGTTTCACCAAAAAATTTATCAAAAGTTAACAAAATTGCTAAAAAAAATAAGATCAAAATTTTCGAAATTGGATATATTAGAAGAGGTAAAAATGTGGTGTTTGAAAAAGATGGAAAATATTCTTTAGTCTTTGATAAAGGTTGGAAACATTTCGAAAGAAATTCTTAACTTGATATAGAATAATGCTCAATGTGTTTTGCGAAAAATGTGGGATAAAAATGGCTGAAAATGGAAACTATTGCTCATCTTGTAGTACAAAAACAAAAAGAACACTTTCCTGGTGGGCTCGACTATCTATACCAAAAAAAATTGTTTTGGGATTTGCTGTTGGTTTTGTAGCCTATCAGGTTTTAGCTTTTGTAATTGGATTTTTCATCGGATTAACAGACACCATTAATGGATAGTGAAAAAAAAAAGAAAAATTAAACCGTTCATAATGTATTGTTTTATAAAGCCATTAGATTGTGGATTTTCATTGTCTGAAGTAGAAACAGAAGCTGTTACAGAACCTGAGAAAGTTCAAGGAGACGAACAAGTTTCTCAAGTAGAAACAGCACTAACTGAAACTAAAACTGAAACTAAAACTGAAACTAAAGAGAAGCAAAAATCTGACACGCAATCTCAGCCAACAACGAAAGTTCAAGACAAATGGGGAATTGCTCATATATACAGTAGTTACAATAATACAATTATTCACATTACAGATCTTACTGGTGGTGAAACTGTTGCAATTAGTTCTGGTGGACACCATGTTAATGCAGACAGATATGAATCATCACCATTTGCAGCTATGAAAGCAGCAAATGTTGTTGTAGAAGCAGCAAAAACAAAAGGATTCACAGGATTACACATTAGAGTTAGAGCAGTAGGTGGAGTTGGTTCTAGAGTTCCAGGACCAGGTGCACAAGCTGCTATCAGAGCTTTAGCAAGAGGAGGATTTAGGATAGGTAAGATTGATGATGTTACACCAATACCACACGATACTACAAGAAAGAAAGGTGGAAAAAGAGGAAGAAGAGTTTAGATTTCTTCATCTACAAGTTTTACTCTAATTTTACATCCATGTGATTCAAGAAAATCACTTATAAAATTTCCAAATTTTTCTTCAATTTTATTTCCTCGTGCTTTTTTAATCATATCAGAAAATTCTTGTGAGACTGCTTGATAAAAATTTGTATGCAGTGCTATTGAAAAAAATGTCCAGCCAAATTTAGAAATTGGTTCACTAACGGCATAACCATCAGAAATTTTGCAAAGTTTTTGGATCTCATTCATTGCGTCTATTACTAATATTTTATCTTCAACAAGTTTTGTTGTGCTAAATTCTAGAATGTAAACCATTAATTTTCATCCTCAACAAAATTACTATCCTCTTTTTGTTTAACAAATTTTTCTGAAATTGATACAAATTTTCCATCTTTTTCAACATTAATCTTGTTCTCCATTCTGACACGAATACCCACAGAACGAAATAGAGTCAACAATTTACCACCATCTAATACTTCGTCAATTTCACCAGATTTAATTAATTCTGCCAGTTTTTCTACAACAATTCTTGTTTCATTTGGAAATTGTGATTCTGCATTAGTTAGTACCTCTAATCCTCTATAACCAAGTGTTTCTATAATACGATCTCGTGGAGAAAGTTTGTCTGCAGTATCAGTATCACGTGTGGTATTTTGGTCTTCTTGATTTTCCTGTTTGGCAAGATTTCTTTGCATCTCAGCTAAACGTTTTGCTTTTAAAGCCTCTAATTCTTTGTCTTCTTCTGTCATCCTTTAATTACACCAACTGGAACTAATTTTGCTACTTTAGTAGCTATTCCTAGTTCATGTGAAACATTTACTACTGAATCAACATTTTTGTAAGCTTGTGGTGTTTCTTCAACCACACCGTCACGTGTAAGTGACTTAATGAATATCCCTTTTTCGTTTAAGGACTTTTTTACCTGTTCTTCTGTAAAATTTCTTCTTGCTTTAGAACGTGACATCATTCTGCCAGCACCATGTGCAGTAGAACCAAAACTTTTAGTCATAGAATTTTCTTTTCCAAGTAAAACCCAGCTTCCAGTTCCCATCGAACCTGGCACTAGAACCGGCTGACCCAGATCCCTATATTTACTTGGAACTTCATCAAGATTTGCAGGAAATGCTCTAGTTGCACCTTTTCGATGAACAACAACTGGTTTACTTTTGCCATCTATTTTATGATTCTCAACTTTGGCAATGTTATGTGCAACATCATACACCAATTTCATATCAAGATCAGATTCTGTCTGATTAAACACTCGTTCAAATGACTTTCTTGTCCAATGTGTAATCATTTGTCTGTTACTCCATGCAAAATTTAATGCTGCAAACATCGCTGCTCGGTATGCTTCTCCTTCATCAGATTTGTTTGGAACACAAGCTAGCTCTCTATCAGCCAACTTAATGTTATATTTTTCTTGGGCTTGTTCTGATACTCTAAGATAATCACTACAAACTTGGTGACCAAATCCTCTAGAACCACAATGAATCAATACTGTAACACTACCTTGCTTAATTCCCATTCTTTTTGCTGCCTCCTCGTCATGAATCTCTTCAACTCGTTGAACCTCAAGGAAATGATTCCCGGAACCAAGACTACCAAGATGTGGTGCACCACGATTTCTTGCTTTATCAGAAACTTTGTTGGGATCAGCGTTTGCCATTTGTCCATTCTCTTCACAAACATCAGCATCATCATTAGTACCATAACCATGCTCAATAGCCCACTTTACACCCTTAACCAAAACTTCGTCAAGTTCAGACTGACTTAATCTAACCGCACCCTTTGAACCAACACCAGATGGTATAGATTTGAAAAGATCATTAACTAATTCATCAAGTTTTGGTCTTACTTTTTCTTCAGTTAAGTTTGTTCGTAAAAGTCTTACACCACAATTGATATCATAACCAACACCACCAGGACTAATCATTCCTTCTTCTGCATCCATTGCTGCAACACCACCGACAGGAAATCCATAACCTTCATGCCCATCAGGTAATACTACAGAATGTTGCTCTATACCAGGCAAAGTTGCAACATTAATTGCTTGTTTAATTGTTCTATCAGTCATCATTTTTTCTACTAAGGTTGCATCAGCATAGATAGTTACGGGAACATTCATCCCAAGAGAGGAATCAGCTTCTATTTGGTATTCCATATTACCAACTTTTTTTGGTTTTAAGTCAATCAATTAGATGGTCAATGTTGAGGTAGAGGCAATTTAAATCAAATTCAACCTCTTGAATAAATTAAAATGAAATGAAAATATCAATAATTATATGAAAAAAGCAATTGTGTTGGGTGGCTCTAGGGGAATAGGTAAGGCAATTTCAGAATCACTGAAAACACTGGATATCGATGTTGTTGCAACATCTAAGGCTGATATTGATACATCAGACATGGAAAGTGTAAGAAAGTTTTTGCAGACTTATCCCAATACAGATATCCTTGTACTTAATACAGGAGGACCACCTGTTATTGAATTTAAAAAAATCTCTGAAGAGGATTGGAATAATTACCATAACCAGCTATTTCTTGGATTTTGTACCAT
>CAZKZG010000051.1:0-5019 GCA_964557215.1 uncultured Candidatus Nitrosopelagicus sp.
TCAACCAACTTAAATTGTTGTTATAAAATTCTCTGACATCATCAAGTTCATACTTCAACATTGCAATTCTTTCAATCCCACCACCCCAAGCTAAAACAGGTTTATCTATACCAAGAGGTTTTGTTACCTCAGATCTAAAAATACCCATTCCAAATAGTTCAATCCATTTACCTAATTTTTCATTGTATACCATTGTTTGGAAGGATGGTTCAGTGTATGGAAAAAATGTTGGCTTGAATTTAATTTTTGTAAGACCAAGTTGTTTGTAGAATTCTTTTTGTATGCCCATTAAATCTCTTAATGTTGTATTATTTCCAATTACAATTCCTTCAATCTGATTGAACTCAACGAGATGCTTGTAACTAACCTTTTCATTTCTAAAAACACGACCTAATGAGAATATTCTTGCCTCGTCTGGTTTTTGTTCAGCTAGATACTTTATTGTCACACAAGTTGGAGGGGTGCTTAGAACCATTTTCTGAGATTCTGAAAGCTTCCAATCATAATGCCAATTTTGTGAATGGGATTTTGACACCTGTTTAATTTGGGTTGGGCTTGCATGTTTCTCAGATTTTTGATTTTCTATGTAAAAAGTATCTTGTAATTCTCGTGCTGGATGATCTTGTGGGGTGAATAATGCATCAAAATTCCAAAAACTTGACTGTGTTAGAGTACCCTGAATTTCAGAGAACCCCAACTTTACAAAAATCTCTCGTATCTCATCAATTGTATCTTTTAATGGATGTGTTCTTGCAGCATATACTAATGCAGCATCAGCTTCTACATCAATTGCTCCTGCATCAGAAAGTGTAGTGTCAATCTGTGATGCTTTTTCTGTTAATGAAATTATTTTTGATTTTTCGGTATTTTGTATGACATAATCAGGTCTTTGAAGTAAAAATTTGAGTGCAAGTTTATTCTCAATATGTTCTTCAGAAATTGATTTGTCACCAATTAATGAAATTAATTTTTCTTCTGGTGTTTCTACTGGTTTTTCCTTTGTTGATATTTTGGAACCTGAACCAGTTTTCTCAATTATTACCCAACCATTTTTTTTAGCATTTGCTATTGCTGCATTAAAACCTGCACTTGAGAGGGTTTCTCTTACATCATCAAATGATTTAGGACCGTCTTTTATCAAATTCATTAATTTTCTCTCTGGTAGACCATTCTTGAAGGAGTCAATTCCATTCTTGCCAAGTGAGATTGTAACTTTTGATGACTCATTTACTTTAGCAAATTCCTTTAGTCGTAACCATTCAATTCCACGTCTAATCTGATCAATTGATAGTTCGGTAGATTCAGACAGTTGTTCTGGTGTTTGATCTGATTTATTTTGTAATGAATCAATAATTTTTTTTTCTATATCATGTAGAACCTGTGACAACAGTACAACGTGTTAAAAAGACTTTTTAAAGATTAACCTAAGTCAAACTTGAATGTCATCAGATGAATTTGTTGTAACCCCATGGCATGTTGAAGGTGACATAGACTATGACAAATTAATCAAGCAATTTGGGACACAGAAAATATCAAATGAGATACTCACAAAACTGCAAAAAATCACAGGTGAGGATCATTTTATGTTACGAAGAGGTGTGTTTTTTTCACATAGGGATCTAAATCTAATATTAGATAATCATGAAAAAGGCAAAGAATTCTTTTTGTATACAGGACGTGGACCTTCTGGACATACACATATTGGTCATTTGGTTCCATGGGTTTTTGCAAAATGGCTTCAGGAAAAATTTAATGTCAACATGTATTTTCAATTAACCGATGACGAAAAATTCTTTTCAAAACAGGAACTCACACTTGAACAGACAAGCAAATTTGCTTTAGAAAATGCATTAGACTTTATTGCTCTAGGATTTGATCCAAAAAAAACAAAAATCATTATAGATACAAAGGATATAAAAAAACTTTATCCTATTGCTGCGGAGGTTGCCAAAAAGGTTAATTTCTCAAATACAAAGGCTGTTTTTGGATTTACAAATGAAACAAACATTGGAATGATTTTTTACACATCATTACAATCTGCTCCATGTTTTATTGAAGACAAACCAGTATTGATACCACTTGGAGTAGACCAAGATCCACACTTTAGAATCACACGAGATATTGCTCAAAAAATTAACAAAGTCAAACCAGCACTGATTCATAACATAATGATACCATCACTTTTGGGACCTGGTGGAAAAATGTCTGCCTCAGATGAAAAGAGTACCATCTATACAACAGATACACCTGAACAAGTAAAAAAGAAAATTAACAAATATGCATTTTCTGGTGGACAGTCAGATATTGATGAACATAGAAAAATTGGTGGAAATCCGGATATTGATGTATCATATCAATATCTTAGAATCTTCTTTGAACCTGATGATAACAAATTAAAACAAATTTATGAAGATTATAAATCCGGAAAAATGTTGACAGGTGAACTAAAAGCAATTCTAATTGAAAAAATTAATGCATTTTAGTCTGTTCATCAACAAAAAAGAGAAGAAGTGCGAAAGAATATTGATAATTACTTGATGCAAGATTGATTGGTACAAAAATTATATGTCAAGATAAATACGAAGCTCAGAAGCTTGCAAGTTTAATTTTTGTAAAAGAAGGAAATGAAACATTTATCACAGAAATCTTGAATGTTTTTGATAGTGAAGTAGTTTTTTCAATCAAAGATAAATCAGCTCATAGTATAGTTCTCAAAGATGAAAAACAGGTTGAAATATTTACTGACTTTATTCAATCAGTTGTTGAGAAAGAACACAAAATTGTAGATATATCTACCAACGAAGACAAAGTGCAAATTTTAAAAGAATAGTTAAACTAAAGCCTTATTCATTTCAAGAGTCATAATATCTTGAACTTTTAGAAAATAAAGCTGTGTTGTGTAAGGCATTTTTTGTAGGTTGTTATCTATAGATATCATAAGATATCTAACCGCTCTTTTGGAAACATCAAGATTAAACTTCATTGGTAACAGTTCATCTTGATTAACTTTGATTTTATCTTGTAACCATGGTGGAGCCATTTCTTTAGTCTCAAGTATAATCTTTTGATACCAAAATGAAAGATGATCAGGATGTAATCCTTTTTGTAAATTAATAATATCATTATTCAGTTTCTTCATAAGCTGTGATGTTACAGACATGAAAAATAGTCAGAAATTTTTGTTTTAATGCAATTACTCAAACATAGACAAGTTAATAGTCAATTAACCTAGCTTCCCGTTAAAATCAATCTCCATATCTCTTATTCTAGTAGTAGAAATACGATTTCCATCTTCAGCTAGAACCATCGGTACTGAGATAATTTTGACAGGTTCTAGGTTTTTTTCAATTCTAAGCTTATTCAAAATATCACCTTTATGTTGTGTCTCAGTACTGACGACCAATGCTTGAACTTGTCCCTCAATAACCGCAGGACCAAAGTCATTTTCCAACTTTATAATTTCAAATTCAGAATTTAGAAATTTTTCATTAATGAGTGACTCTAATGCGCTATATCTGTCTTCAAATTTATTTTCCAAGTCTTTTCCATTTCTTAGTGCTAGTTCATCTGATGTTAATCCAATGATTACTTTTTTTGAAATTGAAAATCCCTTGTTTAGCAATGCAATATGACCAATATGAATAATATCAAATGTTCCACCTAATGCAATTAAATCAAATTCCATACATTGCTTATAATTTCTTTTAAAATAAACTACTCGGCATTGATATTAACGATTAATATTTCACCGGGGGAAGATAGCGAAACATCGTCTGTATTCCACAAATAGCTTTCAATGAAGAATAAACCATCGTTTTCTGGAATCCAAATTATACTTGGATTTTTAGGCAAATTCTCCTGTAATATTGCACTAGATGAACCAATAAATTCAACTAGGCCAGATTCTGCTTCTTTAATTTGGACATAGAAAACATAATGTTCTTCAGAATTAATTGAAGTAAATTCCTGCAACAAAATTTGCGCATCAATTCTAATTGGACTGAAAACAATGGAGTTATTTTGTTTGATATTAGTAACATTAACATCATTTAATGTGATAATTTTACTTTGTGAAGAAATCTTTTTTGAATCAACAACTGTACTAACAGAAAGATAATTTTCCGATTCTGCTAAAACATAATAATTGACGGATTTAGAATTCATAGTACCGTTTATTGAAAATGCTTGTGATTTACCTGGATTAAGAAAATTTTCTAAATCTATACTAGCAACACCAACAACTCTAGGTGGATCAAATATGTCAGTTGATATCAAATGTATCTTGATATTTGTTGCATTCTCATTACCATTATTAGTTATATTTCCAGATAGATTAAGAGAATCATCTAGCTTAAGTGAATTTGTAATTATTGAGAGTGAGATTGGTTTATCTGATGAAGAATCAAAACTTAGTAACGTAGCCCCAATTCTTGAAATTGCAGAGTTTGGCATGGATGACTTGATTAAAAATGGTGAGTTTTCTTGTCCAGAAATTGAATTTAAAGTGGTGGAACCTATCACTGAATCTATTGGTTCATCAGATATATCGCTGAAAAAATCTACTCTAATTTTGACATCAGTTATTGGAAATAGATGCTTATTATGAATCTCTCCAACCACAACTGTGAATCCATTTTTATCTTTGTAACTAAAGGGGTTTGAATTTACAAAAAAAACTCCTTCACCTTTGTCAGTTTGAATTTGTGCAAATCCCTCTGGTGTTGAAAATGAGATAACTAGTAGCAAAAATAATAGAAAAAAATTTTTTGGTTTGAAAAATTTTTTCAGATCCATATAGTATCAATGATAGTTAGAATATGTTAATAATACCTATTAGAAAAATTGTAAAATAAGTAAAAAGAGTTTGTTAGAAGATTATCTTCTTTTTCGCATTCCAGTTATTGCAAACCAGTAAACCAAACCTGGTGCTAATCCAACAATTAGTGGAATCCAAACTGCTATTGAGGCTTCATAACCTGCCATGTTTATTTTTGCCATAGTTATGATATTTAAATGCAC
>CAZKZG010000052.1:0-15769 GCA_964557215.1 uncultured Candidatus Nitrosopelagicus sp.
CAACATTTGATTTGAGTGAACTTCTCATAAATGACATGTTAAAGATTGAAAAAAATTCTCATGCTTTTGATCTACCAGAAGTTAAGAATATGATGCAACATGCAAAACAAATTGAATACAAGAAAAAAATTGTTAAAGGCAACACTACATTTGAGTTACGTTCTTCAGGTCATGTACTTGGAGGAAGTACGGTTTTGGTGGAATCAAATAAAAAGAAATTATTTTACACAGGTGACATAAATCTTCGAGGCTCAAGAATGCTACCACCTGCAGATTTAGACATAGGAGATATTGATTTATTGATTACAGAGAGTACATATTCGCAAGACAAACAAATTCCTAGAAGTAAATCAGAGCATGACTTTCTAGAATTTGCCAACGAAGTGATGGATAGAAAAGGTACTTTATTTGTGCCTTCATTTTCAGTTGAGCGGTCACAAGAAATTGCATGTGTGCTAGAAAATGCAAATTTTAAACACAGGATTATCATGGATGGAATGGCATTAAAAGTAAATGAAATAATACTTAAATATCCAGAATATCTTAAGGAGCCAGAAATTTTTAAAAGTGTTTTAGATAAGGTGGTTGCAATTGATAAGCATAGTCAAAGAAAAAAGGCATTATCTGAACCTTGTGTTGTAATTTCACCTGCAGGTATGCTAGTTGGAGGAAATGCCGTTTATTATCTACAGCAATTAGCTTTTGATGATAAAAATGGAATCGCTCTTGTTTCATATCAAGGAGAAGGAACCCCCGGTAAAAAATTACTAGAAACTGGTAAAATTTCAACTAGAGGAAAAGACTTGCGTGTTGAAGCACAGGTAAAACAGTTTCAATTTTCAGGTCATGCTGACAGAGATAGTCTATTTGATATGATTAAGAATGTTAAAGGTAATCCCAAAGTTTTGACTGTACATGGTGATAATGAATCGTGTACAAGATTTGCCGAAGAGATTCATGAAATATTTGGATTAGATGCATATGCACCAAATATTGATGATACAATAAGCATCTAAATTGAATGAAATATCTCGAAAGATAAATTTTGAATATACAATTAACAGTGGTCAAGTATTTTTGTGGAATAAAATAGGTAAAAAATGGTATGGTGTTGATGGTGAAAATATTCTAGTTATAGATGAAAAAACAGTAAAATTCCAGAAAAATCAAATAGAATTTAATTTTTTCAGAGAAAATGACAATTTTGAAGAAATTTTCTCTTGTTTAAAAAAAGATAATCTGGTTAAAAAAGCACTTAGGACTTTTCCAGGAATTAGATTATTACAACAGAATCCATTTCAATGTTATATCTCATTTATAGTATCATCAAACTCTAACATTCCAAATATCAAAACAAGATTACAAAACATATGCAAAAAATTTGGAAAGCGGAAAAAAATGGACTCTAATGAATTTTTTGTTTTTCCTGATGCTAAGGTAATTTCTAAAGCACCAATATCAGAAATTTTGAGTTGTGGAGTTGGATATAGGGCAAAAGCGATCAAAAAAGCATCAATTGCAGTTACAGAAAATAACATCAATTTTGATTGTTTAAAAAATATGAATTATTATGATGCTAAACAAGAATTAATCCAAGTTTTTGGTATTGGCAATAAGGTTGCTGATTGTATTTTATTATTTTCACTTGATAAACTTGAAGCATTTCCACTAGATAGATGGATGTTACGCATTTTAGAAAAATATTATTCAGATAAATTTGAACTAACAACAAAGACACTTACCAACAAAAGTTATGATAATATTCATCAAAAAGTTGTTGAACATTTTGGGAAATATGCTGGTTACTCTCAACAATATCTATTCAAGATGGAAAGAGAACTTCATAATAAAAATTGGTTGTGACAAACCCTTAAAATGGCTACTGAGTCCTATTTTTTGGGCCTGTAGCTCAGCATGGATAGAGTGTTGGACTTCTAATCCAATGGTCAAGGGATCGAAGCCCTTCGGGCCCGCTTTCTCATAAGTTATTTATTTTCATTAATTGCTATTACAATATGAAAGATGTGGAAATCAAATTAGAAAATTTGAAAATATCACCACACTCGGAAATTAAAGGAAATGTTATTGTAAATTATCCTGGTTTGTATGATGGTGTAGTGATTAACACTCAGATAATTGGTACAAATGAATTAGTTGTTTGGCGTTCATACAATGGAAAAAAAATTGAACAAAATGTCTCTAGACTTTTCATAAGTAAGGATTCCATGCCTGATAATAAAGCTGAGTTTACTGCGTCAATTGAATTTGAACCAAAAGAAGAGCATGATGTCAAATTTCGAGTTTCAATTATAGAACAACATAAAGAAGTAGAAAATGATCAACTTTTTGCTACACTTTCTAGTTAGAATCTAGATTTTGTAACTTCAACTGTTGCTACCATCCAAGGGTGAGGATCACAGTGATATTCAATTACCCATGCTCCGTTTGGAGGAGCATCAGTAAATAGAAATTGATAGCTTTCACCAGGCATAATTACACCTGTAGAACCAAATTCTCCACTATAAGGATCAGTTATTTCATCTCTATCATGACTGTCTGGAGTAACAGTGTGTGGTGTAGAATCCACATTATTCCAAATTACAAGATTATCAATTGTTAATTGCACCTGAACTACTTTTGGAACATAATTGTCTTGTTGTTCAGGACTGGATGAGCCTTCAATAATGTTAATTATTGTCTCACCATCTGGATGAAGAATATGTTCGTCAACGAAAACTTTCTGGTTTTCTTCCGGTAGCCAATACATTGTATACCATGAAATTGTCAACCCAAGTGCGATAATTACTGCAATAATTCCAATTCCATATGCATGACTTGATGATGCCTCAGTTGTACTCAACAGCTTGCATGGTTTCTGAAAGTCTTATAAAGCTTTTTTCAAAAAGCGTTTTGAATTAAGGTTTCTTTAGTTCAGAAATACCAATACTTGGATCTTTTTCTGAATCTGTTGCTGCACTTTTTGATTTGATTTCTGGAGCTTGTGGCGGTGGTACGTGAACGTCTTTTTTCTCAAGTTCTTTAATAAAAGCCTCCTTTTCTTGTATATTTTCTTCAGGTGGTTTATCTGAACTATCATTTCCAGGCAATTCCTTCGTATCGGTTCCAGCAAGTGCCTTCGACGTGACTTTGGTTTTTACACCTGGTGGTGGTGGTGCTTTCTGTGCTTGCGCCATAGAATATCTATAAACATGGAACATAGCAGCAAACACAATCAATATCAAACCTGCCAGGAATAATCCCATATTCTTCATTCCAGTAATTGCTGCATTATACGCAGCAATATTGAGGAATACCATAAATGCAATTAAGGCGATAATTACCCAGTTTATCCATTTTTCAGAAAATTCAATTCTTGCAATTTTTTGCGGGCCTTTTTCTTTTGCAAGTTTAGCCTTTCTTTCAGCCTCTTTAGCAAGATAAATCATCATGTAACTAAATCCAATTCCTAATGGAACCAACAAGATCATCACGGCATAGAGGAAAATTGGATCTATTACTAATCTTTCAACTAGTGGCAATGTTGAATCTGGTGGAATATAAAATCCCCAATATGTAGTAACCAAGATTTGAGCAATGCCCACTATTCCAAATGCGGTAATGAGTGGTTTGTCTTTCCATGAGAACTTTTTGTATCTATCAACAAACGGAATCACTAACAGCGCCAGTATAAACAGCCCTGGCCATAGTACGCCAGTTACAAACTTATCATATTGCGTCCGCAGAAATGCATACAGTCCTGTCAGATACCATTCTGGAACCGTAATGCCAGGCGGAACTGTAGGCTGGAATTTAAATCCAAGGTCTACCGGAAAAACTCCGCCAGTAATTAGAATTGCACCAGATATTGCCATTACCATTGGTACATCAAATACTAAGAATCTTGGAAAATGTACTGCCATTAAACCCAGCATAACAATCGGAAGAATAAACACATGTTGAGTATAGAACCGCAGTACGAAGTCATGGAACCCATTTCCAAACGCCATATCACGTATTAACGGCCCAGCTACTGGAATTGAGTTTGTCAGTGATGCTGCAATACTAATTGCAAGTTCTGCTCTTTCACTGAAAATTATATCATATCCAGTAAATGCTTCTAGAATTGTTACAGTTCCTAAAATAACTCCAGTCACCCATAGAATTTCATTTCTAATTTTGTAACGCCCACTAAAGTATTGATAATACATATGAAGTATTGCAAGCATTACCATTGCATTTGAACCATGATAGTGAATATTACGAATATGAAAACCAAAAGGAACATCGTTGTTGATAAATTCTACACTGTCCCACGCTCTGTCTAGTATAGGTTCATAGTAGAACATCAAAAGTGCACCAGAAACTCCTAGAATAATAAACGTGATGAAAGTTAACATGCCCAAGAATCCAAATGGACTTACAAATCTTGCAGGGAATGAGAATTTTATTGCAGTAAAAATAGTTCTATCTAGACTATCCCAAATCCAATATATGAAGGCCATAAGGCCACTTCGTCTACTTAACGAAACGGCCATATCCTATTACTCCATTTTTGTTGGGTCCCCATATAGGTGGTAAAATATACAGAAAGCCATCACTATCAGCTTCTAAATCTAATATTGGTAATGTATTAGAAGGTGCAGCTTGTAATGATGCAGGTCCAGAAAATGCTGTTCCAGTTCTTGGATCGTACATACTTCCATGACACGGACATTCACCTCTCATTCGTCCTTCTTGTGGCCAATATTTCCACACACACCAAAGATGTAAACAAATCATACTGAAGGCTCTAAATGCTGTAACATTATTTTTTTCTCCACCATATTTTGCGGGAAGTCTAATAAATTGCCATTTACGAAAAGCTTCTTCGTCTAAAACTCTGTCACCAGTTTTTGGATATGTGATAATTTCTGCATGATTAACTGGAAAACTGTTAATGTTTGCCTGAGTACCATCAGGAAGTTCCACTGGAACTTTTTCAGAAGAAGCTGATGAAGGGTTTGGAAGAAAAGAGCCCCATGGTACAAAAGGTGCAAATGCTAAACCGGTTCCTGCCGCACCCATTAACTTCAAAAAGTCTCGTCTAGAAAGTTTTGAACGATTTTCTTGATCTGACATATGGCTGAAATCCTGCTGGAATAGTTATAAATCTTATTTCAAAAATTACTAGGTAATTATTTTTAGAAAATTTAATGACGCAATGATCGCGTTAAGACTTTATTTTTTTGAATTTTCTAACTGAGACTTGATACTTTTTGCAATAGTCACACCAATTTTATCAATTTTAGATAACTTATCGATATGGGTTTTCTTCAAATCTGAGATAT
This sequence comes from uncultured Candidatus Nitrosopelagicus sp., assembly GCA_964557215.1. GTDB lineage: Archaea > Thermoproteota > Nitrososphaeria > Nitrososphaerales > Nitrosopumilaceae > Nitrosopelagicus. The sequence continues at coordinate 5,328 of CAZKZG010000052.1, forward strand.
TTTTAATATTATTTTTGTATAGCATACGCGCTCTAATCCGTCCTATTCCACGAATTTTAACTAAATCAAGCAATTCTTTTTTTATTCCATAACGAATTCTTTTTCTAAGAACATCTAGCTCTTTAACCAGATCTTGACGTCGAAATTCACGAGACAATTCTCTTAATGAATATACTAGCCAATCCGCAGTTTCGACCATTCTATGCATATCCCCTGATTCAATTCCAAGTTGATCAGATAGATTAATTTCAGTGCCTTCATTTGCCCATAAATCTAATGCAAGTAAACTTCTTGAGCAATCTTCTTCTTCAATAATTCTGATCAAAGTTTGACGATTATTTTCAATCACAATGCTAGCTCTCTCAATATCTTTTTGTCTAAGATCAAATATTGGAAAAAATTCAGCACAACTGGTTATAAGATGAAGAAATCCAAATGTGTGCTCTCCACCTTTAGTGATATCATATTCAATTGCATTTCTAAAATCTCTTGCAGTCATAGGATCAATGTATAATCTAGATACCTTTTGACCAAATCGTGTTGCTAAAAATCCATCATCATTTTTTGTTATAAATTCTTCATCTAGTAAAAAACTTTTAGCATTTTCAAGATGTAATTCAATAATATCATCATCAACTTGTGTACCACCAAGAGTCTCAGAAAAAAATTTGTAAATCATTTTTTCTGTGATCGATGGTGATGTAACAATTAAACTTAGCAAATGAATTCGTAAAGAACTTGGACTAATAATTTTAGATTCAATTGGTTCAGGCTCACCATCAACATATTTTTCTAAAAGTAAGTCTTGATTATTTTTTCCAATTATTATTGACTCGCCTTCATCATCGTATTGTGGTCTACCTGCACGTCCACAGAGTTGCTTATACTCTAAAACACTTATCGGAATGTTTCCTCCAAACTGTGTATTGTATCTAAGTACACTTGAAATAACAACTCTCCGTGCAGGTAGATTTACTCCAGCAGCCAATGTAGGAGTTGCAGATAATAATTTTATTTTCCCATTTCTAAATTCTGTTTCAATTATTTCACGGCAATTCTGATTAAGACCTGCATGATGAAATGCAACACCCTGTTTTACTACATATGCTAATTTTTTTACTAATTGTGTATGTTCATTATTAGAAAGAATTTTTTTTGAAACTTTTGTGAGTTCTTCTAACTCCACTTTTGATAATGTTTTTTCAACAAGCAATCCGGAATCGTTAGCAAGTTTTGCAGCACTTGTTCTCGTGTTTGCAAAGAGTAAACTTTGACCTCCGTTTTTTACAGAGTCTAGGCCTAAACCTATTGTTGGTACGCCTACATAATCAAAACTTACATCATATGTTTCTCTATCCTGATTTTTTACAGTAAAATCATCATAGACAGCTTCAGAAAGTGGCACTGGTCTCCATGTACTTTCAACATGTTTACATTCTAACCATTCAGCCATCTCATCAGAATTTGTGATAGTTGCACTTAATGCAACAAGTTGTGGTTTCCTACCTGTTAAACCCATTTTTAATCTTGTTAGAATCATCTCTAAAGTTGGACCTCTTCCTTCATCACCAATAAGATGAACCTCATCAACAATTACAAGACCTATTTCGCCAATCCATGATTGACTAAATCTCATCAACGAATCCATCTTTTCGTTAGTGAGAATTAGAATGTCAGAATCTTGTAATTTCTCCTCTGCAGAATCAAAATCACCAGTAGCTATTGCTACTTTGATTTTACGACCAAGGTTGGTTTTTTCTAGTTTTTTAAATTCATTAAATTTCTCTGCCGCTAACGCACGCAAAGGACTTAGATATACAATTTTTGATCTATACTTGGGTATATGGGCAAGCATTGCAAGCATTGCAATCAGTGTTTTACCACTTGCGGTTGGTGCTGAAACTAGAATACTCTTTTCATTAAGAATACCTGCATCTACAGAATATTCTTGTGGTTCATATAACTCGGTAAAACCTTCTGAATGAAGAAAATTAATTGATTGTGAATCTAGATCTAAGTCGCTTACTTTCATACTGTATTATAATGACCCGGTTTTGACTCATAAATAGATGCATCTCGAGCCATCTTTCGTACCATATTTCTTGCGTCATCTTCTGTAAACTTTTCTGTTTTTACAAGTTCCTCATACAATTTTTTTTCATCTACAGGTTTCTTTGGTTCTCCTTCAAGACCCTTTAGAATGTCCATAAACATCTGCATTTTTGAAACCTCGCTACGTGGTTTTCCTTGTAGAACACCAAGATCAACTTTACCAGTGTTAACATCAATTCCTGCATCTTCAAACATATTTTGTAAAAGATCTATTGCTCTTTGTGCGTCTTCTTCTTCTACTTGGTTTTTAAGTAATAATCTTGCTCGTGCGGTCGCAAGTCTGATTAGACCCTCTAATTGCCTAGGTGTAACAGTAATCATTTCTTCAGATTCAACATTACGCATCTTCAAATAATAATCAAGAATTTTTGTTTCAGCCTCTTTAGTTAGTATAGGCTCAACTCTTTTTGCATATGAAACATACTTTGTAAGTGTATCAGAGTCAATTAATGAGCGATTATCAATCCCCTGAGGAGTATGAAGATCAATTATATGTTTAGCAATTTTTTCATCTTTTTCTTTTGATGGTTGATCTCTTACTACAAAAATAAGATCAAATCGTGTAAGTAGTGGGATTGGTAAGTTAACATTTTCTGTTATATTTTTGAAAGGATCATATTTTCCATACATGGGGTTAGCTGCAGCAAGAATTGAAGTTCTAGCGTTTAGTGTAGCAACAATTCCACCTTTTGCAATACTTGCAGTTTGTTGTTCCATAACTTCGTGCAGTGCACTTCTATCTTCATCTTTCATTTTATCAAATTCGTCAATACATACCAATCCTTGATCACCCAAAACTGTAGCACCTGCTTCTAACATGAATACTCCGTTAACATCACGTACAACTGCAGCAGTTAATCCAGCTGCAGTAGAGCCTCTTCCAGATGTATACAAACCTCTTGGAGCAATTCTAGCACAGAATTTTAACATCTCACTTTTCGCAGTACCAGGATCACCTACAAGGAAAATATTGATGTCGCCTCTAATTTTGCTGCCATCCTGTAACTCTCTTTGGGTGGAACCTGCCATCAAAAGTAGAATTGATTCTTTAATTATTCTATGACCTGTAATGTGTGGTGCATAAGAATCAATTATTCTATCATAAATGTCTGGACTTTTTGATAGCGATTTGATAGATTTTTCTTCTTCTGGAGAAATTTCTTCTCTTTGAATACGTCTAGAAGTTTTTGAACCTTTACCACCAAGAAATTCAACATTATTACCGTCTAATCTTAATCTGTATAATGGACTATCATTTTTTGAAACGCCACTCATCTTTTCTTGTTCTATTCTAACAACACCAGTTAGAACAACTCTATCGCCCGGTCTAGCTTCATCTACTAGATCTTGTTTTACTGTAATATCCAAATAATGAGGAAGTTGTCCTGGAGGTAGATCTTCTGGTAATTCCTGTAGTCGTACAAATTGTACGTCAATAAATCTACTAGATTGAGGTTCTAATGCTAGATTTTTGTGCGTACATTTGTCATTTTGACATTTGACTGGAGTAGTAAAGCTAAGATCTTTTTCTAATGTGATAGCATCTGTTCTATGTCCAGCTGGACAAACAAATACAAGTTCTTTTACTAATGGTTTTACTTCAGAAGCACGTAAAACCATTCCAGAAACACTTGTCATTTTTCCAATTATTTCAGCATTAATTTGACGTAAACTTCTCTGAACGGGATAATTTGCAATTCTTGCTCTTATCTCATGTTCAATCTTTTTTGCATATTTTGGAAATCTTTCATTCAATATTTCTTTAATTGCTCTTGCAAATGCTTCAAGAATTTCATCTGGCTTTTCATTAAATTTTGATTCAATTTCAGGATGATTGACTAAATCATTATAGTCTATGTTGATATACTTTGAACTTGATGACATCATTTTATCAATTTCTTCTACATATCTGAATGAACCAGTTTTGTCTTTGAATTGTATCAAGAAATCCTTGACATAATCCGATAAACCTGAAGGTGTGTGTGTTTCTACTGCAGTCATTTCTTTTTACCTATGATTTGTTTTTTAAATTCAACACTTGCATTGTTAATTTGATTATAAAATACTTCTTCCTCTACACTAAGTTTTGACCCCAAGTCAGCAGTAAGCTTTGAAGAATCAGCTAATCGTATAATTTTTCCCTGTCTCATTCGTATTAGTTGATTTAACATACTTTCTACTTTGTCAAAATCATCTTTGGATAAATTCTTCATGTATTCATTGAGTCTAATATAGAAAAATTTATCTAGTGACGAGATAGAGTCTTCGCCTTGTACATCTTCCTTAACTTTTGCCTGTTTTAATTCTTGAATCATATCTTGTTCATGAATTGTAATGTGATTTTCTGAATGAAGTGTTTTTGCAATCCATCTAGGAATATTCATAATTTCACCCTGTTTTCCCTCAATTTGTATACCTGATACATTAATTTTCAGATCATGTGAAAATTCAATTTTAACATCCTCTAGGTCATATCCTACAGAATATACTTTTGTTGTGTCTTCTAATTCCATTATTCATCAAAGGCGAGCGAGGGATTTAATGGGTGCGATCGATCAATTTCGTTAACAATTAGCTTTGATCATTTGATCCTACTCGTCATTTATTAATGAGAATACTCAGTTTGCATCTATGACAAACGCTGACGTTATGTGGGTAGAAAAATATCGTCCAAAAGTTCTATCTGAGTTGGTTAATCAAAAAGATATCAAAGGAAGTTTATCGGGATTAATTAAAAATCAATCAGAAATGCCTCATTTACTATTTTCTGGTAGTGCTGGTGTAGGGAAAACAACTACTGCAATATGTGTTTCACGTGAAATACTTGGAGACGTATGGAGAGATTATACTCTCGAGCTTAATGCATCAGATGAACGTGGCATCAACATGGTTCGTGAAAGAGTTAAAAAATTCTCTAGATTTGCTGGCTTTGATTCCCAAATTCCATTTAAAATTATTATTTTAGACGAAGCCGATGAAATGACTGCTGATGCACAAACTGCTTTGCGAAGAATAATTGAAGATACAGCAAAATTTTGCCGATTCATACTAATTGCCAATAATATTTCAAAAATAATTGATCCAATTCAAAGTAGATGTGCAGTTTTCAAATTTACACGAATTGAGGAAAAAGACATCATTGAACAATTAAAAATAATTTCTAAAAAAGAAAAAATCAAAGTAGATGATAAAGGTCTAAATGAAATTACCAAATATGCGAAAGGAGATATGAGACATGCAATCAATCTATTGCAAGCAGTTGCAAGTACTGGAAATATTACTCAATCAAGTGTAAAATCAACAGCTGGATTAACAAAAACAAATGATGTATCTGGGGTACTAAAATTAGCTATATCAGGAAAACTTCAAGATGCACGAAATAAAATGATTGAATTGATTAAAGTTTACGGAATGTCAGAATCAGATTTTCTTAAATACATTAATCAGGCATTGTTTGAAGAAAAACCTGAAAATCTTGAAGATATGTCACAAATAATTGCCAAGTATGATTATAGAATTTTATCAGGATCAAATTCTGAAATTCAGTTATCTGCCATGCTCGCGGAATTAGGAAAATTTTCAAAATAAAAAACGCAGAGAGAGGGATTTGAACCCCCGCGTTCTTGCGAACACAGGCTCTCAAGGCCCGCGCCCTACCAGGCTAGGCGACCTCTGCGAGTTTTGATGTAATTTACTGCTTAAAATTTGTTAATGAAGAGATTTTTTGAAAGTTTTTTCTTTGAACTGTTTGAATTTTTTTAGAATTAACCCATTCCTGGAGGTCCACCAGCGCCTCCTGGTGCACCAGAAATTGCAATAACATCATCGATTCTTAAAATCATTGATGCAGCTTCAGTTGCAGATTTGATAATTTGTTCTTTAACTACTACAGGTTCAACAATATTTAGTGAAAGCATATCACCAACTTTTCCATCTTTGGCATTAATTCCACTCCATTTTTTACCTTCACTTTGCTTTGCACGTAAAGTGACCATTGTATCGATAGGATCCATTCCTGCATTTTCTGCAATTGTAAGTGGTATGATTTCTAATGCTTCTGCAAATTTCTTTATTGCTAATTGTTGACGACCATCAAAGCTCTCTGACCAATCTTTCAAAAATGCTGCCAATAATGCTGCAGGAGCACCGCCTCCTGCAACTATAGCAGGTCTTTCAATTACATCCTTTACAACCATTAATGCATCATGAATTGAACGGTCTACTTCATCAACAACTCTTTGAGAACCACCACGAATCAATAATGTAACAGATTGTGGGTTTCTACAACCCTCTACAAATACACATTTATCAGATTCAACTTTCTTTTGATGAACAAGGTCAGATGCACCAAGATCCTTTTCATTAATATCATCAAGGTTAGTTGAGATACGACCACCAGTTGCCTTTGCAAGTTTTGTCATATCACTTTCTTTCACACGTCTAACTGAGAGTATACCATGTTTTGCTAAGAAGTGTTGAGCCATGTCGTCAATTCCTTTTTGACAAATTACAACATTAGTTCCAATAGAATGTAATTTATCAACCATGGTTTTTAACATTCGATTTTCTTCTTCCAAAAACATTTGCATTTGTGTAGGATCATTAATTCTAATCTCAGCACTCATCTCAGTTTTTTCAACTTCAAGTGCAGTGTTAATTAAAGCGATTTTAGCTTGTTGGATTTTTGTTGGCATGCCACTGTGAACAATTTCTTTGTCAAGAACTATTCCTTTTATCAACGCAGTGTCAGTAATAGAACCTCCTGCTTTTTTCTCAACTTTGATATTATCTAGATCTACAGTTGATTTCTGATTTTTAGTTTCAGTGATTTTTAGAATTGCATCTACAACAATTTTAGATAATATGTCACTATCTTCAGAAATTAATTTTGATTCCATACTAGTTGCTGCAATTTTGAGTAACGTTTCTTTATCATTAGATTGAACTTTTTTTGAAATCTCATCAAGAATTTCCAATGCTTTTTCTGATGCTGCTTGGAATCCATCAATAATTACTGATGAATGTACATCCTTACTAAGAAGTTCTTCTGCTTTTGCTAAAAGAGTACCAGCAAAAATTACTGAAGATGTAGTTCCATCTCCAACTTCGGTGTCAATTGTTTTCGAAATTTCAACCATCATTTTTGCAGTTGGATGTTGTGCATCAATTTCCTTAAGAATTGTAGCACCGTCATTTGTAATAGTAACATCACCTAGTGAGTCAACTAACATTTTATCTAAACCACGTGGACCAAGACTTGACTTTACTAGATCTGCAACAAGTTTAGCGGCAGCAATATTATTTTTTTGTGCATCCCTACCTTTTTCTTGTAAAGCACTTTCCTTAAGAACTAAAACAGGTCCATTTGGAGTTTGCTGTATAGATGCCATTATTTTTTTTGTCGTATTCCTATTTTAATACCTTACGAGATGATTGTTGGAATAAACTCACGTTTTTTGATATCAACAATTCCAGAGTAAAGTATTCGAATATCAGGTAGAGCTAAAAATGGAAGAAATACAGGGACAAGATGTGGTTTTTTGAATATACACCCATGATCGACTAATACATTGTTAATTTCTGAAAATTGATTTGCCACGACATCAATTGGTTTTGATGAAATAATTCCTGCTACCTCCATAGGTAAGAATGCAAGAACTTTTCTATCTTTTACCACAATCATTCCTCCTTGAGATTTTCTTAATTTATTTGCTGCAAAAGACATGTCTTTTTCATTTGCACCTATTATTATCATATCATTTTCATGAAAACTCCAAGTTGATGCAAAGGCACCTATATCAGCCCCAAAATTTTTCAGGAATCCTAAAGAATGTTTTTTGCTTCCAAATGTTCTATCAAAGGCTGCAACTTTCCAGATATCTTTTTCTGTAGATGTTGTAACATTTCCTAGATTTGTTTTGAGAATTTCATTAGTTTTAGCTGTTACAATTTCAGTCTTCATTGAGATAACATTAACATTTTCTTCATTTCTTCTTGATTTAATTATAAAATCATTTTCTGTAATACTTGGAGTTTTGACTGTATTTATCAACCATGAAGGTAGTTTCGGTTTTTTTATAGTAGGTAAAATTTTTCCATTAGATACAATTAGTTTTCCACCAAGAAAGATTTTCTTTATTTTAATTTTTTTAAGATTGTCAAAAACTAATATGTCAGCAATTTTTCCTGGTGCAATTCCTCCAAAATCATTATTCATTTTATAATAGTCAAAACAGTTTTTGGATGCCATTGATATTGCATCTATAGGATCTAATCCAAGTTCTATTGATTCCTTTACACAATGATCAATATGTCCATAATTAGTAATATCATTAGGATCAAGACCATCTGAACAAAACATTAATCGGTTTGTATATGTTCCATGAGAGATTACAAAAGGAATTATTGTTTTTAGATCTCGTCTGATAGAACCCTCCCTTATCATTATCCACATGCCTAATCTTAGGCGTTCAATAACTTGTTCAAAATTAATTGGTTCATGACATGAAAAAATTCCTGATGAGACATATGCGTTTAGTTTTTTTCCACTAGCACCAGCTGTATGACCATTTATTATGCAATTATTTTGATGCATCTGAATTAATGATTTCATAGTTCGTGTATCACGTGAAGTAACCTTAGTCCATGAGAATACTTCACCTAAACCAATTACATTTGGATTTTTTATAGATAATTTTTCTTCTCTAAGTGAAAATGTTTTTCCATGACTAAATTTTCTATCTACTGGTAATCCACCGGGTATTGTATGAAAGAATCTCATGGGTAGATTTTTTGTCTGTTTAACAAATTCTTTGAATCCTCTAAAACCTGATACACTGACAATGTCTATTGAATCAGGAAATAGTGACGTTACACCACACAGAAGTGATTTCTTTACAAATTCCGATGGTAATGTAAAATGGTCAATGTGTATATGTGGATCAACAAAACTTGGTGATACGAATTTATTTCTTAGATCTATTACAACAGTTTTTGGTCCTTTGGTATGAATTGCGTTAGGACCAACATATGCAATTCTATCATTTTTTATAGATATTTGGATTTTTTCTTGAATCTCTTTTGAATAAACATTAACCAACGAACAATTAACTAAAATTATATCAGCTGCAGTATCTCCAGTTGCTACAGAGTTAATTTCAAAAATAGACTCTGAAATACTTGAAAACACATGTAGATTTCCAATTAGAGATTATTATACATTGAAGGGATGTTTAAATTACCGTCATAGAGGCAAAATAATATGAATCTGCCAAAAGAAACTAGGACTTATTGCCCAAAGTGTAAAACTCATCAAACTATGAAAGTTTCAATTTACAAGGCTGGAAAACGAAGAGGATCTGCAGCTGGTGAAAGAAGACATGCTTTACGCAAAAAAGGATATGGTGGACAAAAGTTCCCTAAATTGGCAAAACCAGCAAAAACAACAAAAAAAGTCACACGGTTACTGACTTGTGGCGTATGCAAAAAGAAAATGATGAAAAAAGGTATAAGAATAAGAAAATTTGAGTTGATTGCCGTATGAAAAAATCTCACATCCTTGTTCCAAATCCAAATAGTAAGTTTCAAAAAATTAAATGTATGGAATGTGATGAGGAGCAAATTGTTTACTCACATAGCACAACAGAAGTAAAATGTAATTCCTGTGGAAATACAATTTCAGAACCAACTGGTTCTAAAGCAAAAATTAATGGAAAAATTTCAGGTACTGCATAATAATTCGTAGTCTTCTTTTGTATTAAGATTTAATCCAATTCTTTTATCATCAATTACAACTAAATCCTCTTCAATTGACTCTAAATTATTAATTTTACTTGCATTGACAAGTGATATACCCGAATAGACATGTTCTTTATTCTTAGTTGTATATTCTGAGTTAATTCCTATGGAATTAAGAAACTTATTTGTTGTAACTATGCTGGTCCAGACGTTCTTAGAATTATAACTCTCAGCTATTTGTTTAATAATCTTATCATCAAGTAATGGAAGATCCCCTGATGTAATGAAGACTGAATCATCCAATTGTCTTAAGACAAAGTTTAGGTCACTAACAAAATCTTTTCCAGAAGTTGAAATAATTTCAACTCCAGATTGTCGTAGAGTCTTTTCTGTTTCTGGCGAATTTGAACTAGTTGCTGCAATTATTCTTGAAAAGCAATTAGAATTCTTTAATGCATCAACTACATGCATAATTACTGGTTTCTTATACTCAAGAAGTAATTTTTCTTGCTTTGTGTTCATTCTGGTACCCTTTCCACCAGCCATAATTAGACTAATCATAATGAAACAAAAATTAGAAGAGACGCGAGTCT
>CAZKZG010000053.1:0-5479 GCA_964557215.1 uncultured Candidatus Nitrosopelagicus sp.
ATTAATTTCAATTCGTGTAATACCTCAAAATATGCAATTTCTGGCTGGTAACCTGCTTCAACCAAAGTTTCAAATGCATTCACTACCATTGATGCAGAGCCACCACATAGATCCGCTTGTTCACCAAACCAATCAGTCTCAACCTCTTCTTTGAATGTTGTCTGAATTAATCCAGCGCGTGCACTTCCAATTGCTTTTGCAATTCCAAGTGTTCTGTCCCATGCTTTGCCTGTTTTGTCTTGCTCTACAGCTACAATTGATGGTGTTCCAAAATTTTCTAGATATGTCTCACGTACCTTAGAGCCAGGCCCTTTTGGTGCAATCATGATTAAATCGACATTTTCTGGTGCGTCAATCCACTTCCAGTAGATTGCCGCAGCATGTGAAAATGATAATGCTTTTCCTTCTGAAAGATTAGGTGCAATTTCTTCTTTGTACACTTTAGCCTGAACCATGTCAGGAATTAAGATGTGAATAATGTCTGCCTTTTTTGTGGCATCAGATACTGAAAAAACTTCATGACAATCATCTTTTGCTTTTTGCCAGCTTGCACCACCTTCTTTTAGACCAATAATGACTTTAAGGCCAGAGTCTTTCATGTTATTTGCCTGTGCATCGCCTTGTATTCCATAACCAATTACAGCGATTGTTTGGTCTTTAATCGGTTCAAGTGAAATATTTTCATCCTTCCAAGTTTGTGCCATATGCGTTTTCATAGAATTGCAAATATAATCTATGAGATACTAGATTATACATGATAACAGAAAATCCAAAATTTTTGAAAATTCTCATAATATCTGCTTTTGCAGTTATAATCCCTGTAAGTATCATAGGAATTAACTTCTACGAAAAAAATGTCTCAAACCCACGAATCTGGGAGAACTGGACATGCGATGAGATGGAACAATTTGCAATGGAAGATAAAGATGATAACCTGAATGATTATCAAGCAAGTAAGTTTCATGAAGATTTAACAGAATGTTTGGGTAGATAGCGGTTTTCTAGGTTCTAAAGTGGAATGATTTTTTTGCAATTTGAACACTGAACCTTTACCGAGTCGTCTTTTAATCTCTCAAATTTTTTAGAACCGCATTCAGGACATATTGGGCATGCTCTTACAGGTTTCATTGTGGAATCCCACTTCCAATTATACGAACCGAATTTGACTCTGGTTTCAGCAATACACATACATCATCAGGCATTATTACAATTGGTTTCTCAAAGACCAGTTTTAAAGGAGAAATCGATACAAACTTTGCGGCCTTTATTTGAAGCCCAATATTCACAAGACACATTTGGTTTTCAGAAATAGTTTCTTTGAAGAATTGATTTTGTTTAAAGTCAATTGTAATTTCAGTAGTAATGTTAACTGCAGAATCATTTGATAATATGTCACCACGTGTAATTTCGTCATGTTTTATGTTCTTCAGGGATAATCCTACTCTTGCAGGGCAAACAGAATCTTTTACATCATCATCATGCATTTGAATTGATTTTACCATTGCCTCAGTTTTAGAAGGATAATGTAAAATCTTGTCGTATTGTGTAACCGTACCACACAGAACCTTTCCTAATGCCACTGTTCCCACGCCTTTTACATCAAATGTATGATCAATTACAATACTTGTTTTACCATCTTTTTTTATTATAACAAAATTTGCAATCTCTTCTTTGATTTTATCATGTTCAACTTTTTTGTATCCTTCAATTACAGTTCCTTTTATCATCAAATTAAGCGTAGATTCATCAACATCATATGAATGACTTAGTATTCCTTCTTTTTTCCCAAGTGCATCTAATGCAAGAATTTGCTCGCCGGTGAATTTGTCAAGAGTATTAACATGAAATATCACATATTCAGCTAATACAATTGCCTGAAATAATGGCTGAATTTTTTCTGGGAATCCGTTTGGAGTAACAAATGTGTATATTTTCTCTGATTCTTTTCTATCAAATAACGTTAAATCGGTAGAAGTTCCTTTTTTTCCAAATTCAGTTGCAATAGATTGATCACCTAAGATTACAAAATTTACAGATTCCATTTAACACATCATTAATTTTATCCAGTTGATTTCTTTGTTGCACTTACCAATGAAACAACATCACGATCTCGTAATTGATAATGTGTTGGTAATCTAAGATTATATCGTAAATCCTTTCCATACAATAACCCCTTTGATAATCCCGTGTGAATTTCATTTGCCAAATCTTTGATGGTTGCACCCTCTTTTACTAGAATCAAATCTGGTAACACTCTGCCTTTTTATCAGAAAGAGTCTCTTCATTAGCAACAGGATATATAGAGTTCATTTTTAGTAGTTTAAACACAGTTACGTTAATGGCAAATTGAACTCCAGTTCTCATATATTCGCCCATAATGTCTTTTTTGATAAAGTCAAGTGCATTTTTTTGCTTATTGTTTAATTTTTCTAAATCAATTATATCAAACTGTTCAGAGCCAGGAGAATATTTGATTAGTTGTTGTTGTTCTGCACGCCTAAGTGTTAATTCGCTGTCAGCACTTGCTGGAACAGTAATTACTTCATTGTATCTCTCACGAAGGCGGTTAAAATTTTTATCAGCACCAGGTACATCTATTTTATTTGCTACAATCAGTGTTGGCTTGGAAATTTTTCTAAGAATTTTTGCAAACTGCTTTGTATCTTGTGAATCATAATCATCAAACTTCTTTTCTTCCAACTTGGATATTTTTAATGCTTGAATAACATGGTTCTTTTTTACGCCTATTCCCATGTAGAGATCAGTAAAAGCGTCAACAAGTTCAGTTCCTGAATTGATGTTTTTTGAAACTTTCTCCCTGTTTCCTTCAAGAATTTTTTGGTACCACATTATTAACTCCTCTTCAATATCTGCAAAATCTGATACAGGGTCACCAGTACCTGCTTCAGTAATTTTTCCAGATGCATCAATGCTGCCGGAGCAATCAACTACATGCAATAATGCATCAGACTGTGCAGCAATTGAAAGAAATTGGTTTCCTAGACCTTTTCCTTTCCATGCATCTTTAATCAATCCAGGTAGATCTATTAATTCAACTGGAACATATCTCCAACCATCTGTGCATTTAGAATTATTTGGTTCGTCTTGAACATTAAATTCCATGTGAACACATAATGTAATCGCATTTGCAATAGAAGATTCAGGAATTTTAGTTGTAAATGGGTAAGTAGAAATTTCAGAAGATGAAAGAGTTGCAGAATTAAAAAAAGTAGTTTTACCAGTGTTAGTTTTTCCTATTATTCCTATCTTGATTACCATAAATGAATTCCAATGATATGTTATTTATCTCTGACTTGCAATTAGTAGCAATTATTGTGATAAGTCTTCTAATTTTTCACAACTATTTTCAATCTCTTTGATGTGCCATTTAATCTCATCCATTTCTTCAGATGAAATTTTATCATTCCATTTCTCAAGAACAGTTTTTGATATTTCAGAACAATTGTAAAGCAGTGCCCAGTACGGATGATGTTCTGCAGTTGTGTATGCTAATTCTGATACATCAATAAGACCGGTTTTGGCTCTTAGTACTGCATCAATTTTTTCACTAAAAATTTTTACAAATTCATAGTCAGATTCTTTCTCAACTTTGATCACAACTTGTTTTTCCTCATATTTCTCTACGAGGGCAAGTAATTCATCAAAAAATGATTTGAACGAGGCCATTTACATCAGTCTTTGATGTTCAGCTAACATACATCTATTATAAACAACATCAATTCCTGCATTTCTTGCTAGATCTTCGGCATGATCATTATGAATTCCTTCTTGCAACCACATCACTTTGGGTTTTTTCTTTATCACACCATTAATTACGGAAAGTACATCATCAGATGGTCTGAATATATCTACAATGTCTACTTCATATGGAATTTCAGTTACTTCTGTATAGCATTTTTTATCAAGAATTTCCTCAGCTGTAGGATTTACAGGGGTAATTTCGTATCCATTCTCAAGTAAATACTTTGGAACAAAGTGTGCTGCCTTTTCATTATATTTTGACATTCCAATTACGGCGACTTTTTTCATTTTTAGAATATCCTTTATCTCATCGTCAGTATGTGAATCAGTATTCATACAAAAATCAAAATGGTCATTTTTATAATATAGTTATTGTTCATGCTGGTGTTCAGTTTGGTGGCAATCACAGTCACATAATTCGGTTGTATGATTATTCTGACAATCTATACACTCGTAATGCTTATGATTTCCACAGTTAGCACATATCATATTATAATATCTTTTAACAGTTTGAAAAGCTTTTTGCACTAAACAACCGTTGATTGCTGATTCTAATGTTATTTATTACCAAATTTTAGTCATAAATTGTGGAAATTTCTGTTGGACATACACCTGATTCAGATGATGCGTTCATGTTTTATGCTATGCTTACTGGTAAGATAAAATCTGATGATTTTGTTGTAAAACATGTTATTGGTGATATAGAAGATCTAAATTCCAGAGCAAAGAACCCTGAGCTTGACGTCACAGCAGTTTCGGTTCATGCATGTGCGTACATTCCAGATTACACCATCCTTAGAAGTGGAGGAAGTTTTGGTATAGGTTATGGTCCAATTGTCACTGCGACAAAACAGATGACAATAGACGAAATAAAAAAATCCAAGATTGCTATACCAGGAAAAATGACTTCTGCATTTTTGTTACTGCAGTTGATGATTGGAAAATTTGATTATGTAGAAATGAATTTCAGTGAAATACCAAATGCAGTTAAAACCGGTCAGGTTGATGTAGGTTTGGTTATTCATGAAACACAGTTATCATTTGAACAGGAAGGAATTATGAAAATACTTGATGTTGGAGAATGGTGGGATAAAGAAACGGGTGGATTGCCTGTTCCTCTTGGAATTAACGTAATGAGCAACAAATTTGATAAGGAAATAATCAAAAAATTTGACATATATCTAAAAAACTCAATAGAATTTGCATTAGACCATGATAAAGATGCATTGGAATACGCAATGCAGTATAGCAGAGGAAAGTCAGAAGAATTAATAGAAAAATTTGTCAAAATGTACGTAAATCCTGTAACAGTAAACATGGGAGACAATGGGGAAAAATCCATCCGAAAAATGTTTGAAATGGCACGTGAAAAAGATCTAGTACCTGAATTTGAAATTAAAAATTCAGAACCGCTAGACTGAAACTGTTTGTATCAGAATTTCTTTCAATTCATCTATATCTTTGGTTATTGTTAGTCGTTTTCGTAATACACTGCCACCGACAGTCCCTTTTGTGAATCGAATAGCCTGTTCCTTTATGTTTACAAATTTTATTTTGAATCTTGATGTTGCATCAACATAATCCAGAAATGCTTCCAGTCTGTCAGAGAAGTTATAATTTTTGTATACCCCATATTTCAGATAATCGTTAATTTGTTCAAAAATAAATGGATTGCCCATTGCACCTCTGCCTATCATAACATAATCACACCCAGTTT
>CAZKZG010000054.1:0-5239 GCA_964557215.1 uncultured Candidatus Nitrosopelagicus sp.
TGTTGTTATTGGACCTGTATTTGGAATAATTCAGCCAGAAGCTGTAATTGAAATTGTTCCGTATTTTGCAGCACTTGCATTAATCATTATCATGTTTGATGGTGGATACAACCTGCATATTGGTAATGTATTGAAAACTGCGCACTTTGCAATTGTACTTGTAATTCTGGGTTTTGCAGTATCAGTTGGAATTGTTGCGGCTTTTGGTCATTATGGTTTAGGATGGGAATGGATGGACAGCATTCTGCTTGGTGCAATTGTGGGTGGTAGCAGCTCCATCATTGTCTTTGGTCTAGTTAGAAAGCTTAGAATTTCAGATGAGGCAAAATCTATGCTGAGTTTTGAATCTGCACTAACAGATATTTTTGCGACAATTATTGCATTTATTTTGTTTGAGGCTATCCTTAGTGGTCAGTTTGATCTTGATCTGTTGGGTCAAACTATAGGAAGAGCAGTTGCAGTGGGTCTGATACTAGGATTTGGTGTGGGAATTCCTTGGATGTTTTTCATTTCAAAGCTTACAAATGCGCAACACAATTACATGTTAACACTAGGAGTTTTGTTTTTACTATTCTTCCTTGCAAATTCATTTGGAGAATCAGGTGCGCTAACTGCACTAGTATTTGGTTTGATGCTTGGAAATAAGAAGTATTTGGTACGAAAATTAAAAATAAAGTTACCCGATAATACGATAGATAATTCCTTACATCGTCAAGTCACATTCATTGTCAGGGCGTTTTTCTTCGTATTTGTAGGATTGTTGGCTAGCTTTGGTCAGATAGAATACGTAATTTTTGGTATTTTGGCTGCAGTTGCCATCTATATTGGAAGAGTGGTTATTACGCACACTGCCCTAGTCAAAGGCTTCTCGAAATTAGATAAAAAAGTGACATCAGTCATGATACCGAGAGGATTGGCTGCAGCTGTATTGGCTACAATTCCTCTAACTATGGGTTTGCAAAATGGAGAAGCTTATCCGCAGATAATATTTTTCATAATTTTGACTTCAGTAATAATCACAACTATCGGATTGGGCGGAGCAAAGAAAATACCACCACCTGAAGGTGAGGGTGGGTTTGTTACTTCGAAAAAAGAAGAATAGTTTTTCTAAATTTCAATTGAGTCTTTAAGACCCTTGTATCGATTTCGAATTGTTACCTCTGTAACATTTGCAGCTTCTGCAATATCACGTTGAGTTTTATCCTCACCGTTTTTTACACATGAAAGATATAATGCTGCAGCTGCTAATCCCATTGGATCTTTTCCAGCTGATGCTTCATTTTCTTGTGCGACCTTTAGAACTTTGATTGCAAATCGTTTTGTTTTTTCTTGAATTCCAATTTTACTTGCGATTCTAGCTACACATTGAACTGAATCAGTTACTGGCATTCTAAGATCTAGTTCTTTAACTAGTAATCTATAACATCTGGCAATATCTTTTCTTTTGATATTAGCAGCAATCTCAACATCTTTAAGATTTCTTGGTGTTGCAGTGTCACGACATGCAGCATATAATGCAGATGCCATTAATGCAGAAATTGATCTGCCTCTTACAAGACCTTTGTCTAATGCTTTTCGATAAATGTAAGCTGCTTTTTCTACAACAGATTCTGATATTGCAAGCTTGTCTTTTAGTCTGTTTAGTTCACTAAATGCTTGTCTAAAATTTCTGTCAACTGGTTCATGAACCTGACTTCTACTGTCCCATGTTCTTAGCCTTTCAATGGTATTTTTCATAGAAGCTGTAAGTGGTTTACCAGATGCGTCTTTGTTAACTGGATTGATAATTGTTGCAAGTCCCATGTCATGCATTGTAAGTGAGGTTGGTGCACCAGCTCTTGCTCTGTCACCATGTTCATCTTGTGTAAATGATCTCCATTCAGGTCCAGATTCTTGGATCTTCTCAGACATCACAAAACCACATTTGGAGCAAAACATTTCGCCAGATTCGTTATCTGTAACCATTTTGCCCTTTACACATCGTGGGCAGTTATCTTTGGCATTTTTCTGATTAACCATAACAAACCCCTTTTGCGGAATTAGTATAAATTCCTAATTGTTTATTAATGAGATCTAAAAGTTTTAGGGAAAATTGTGTAAAATCCATTAATTATCGTGGGTACAGATATCTCTGTATGAAGGCAAAAATTTGGATTCCAGTCCTGGTTTTAGCTTCAGTTCTTTCAATAGCTTTAATCCCAAATTCATTTGGTCATGGGCTAGGAACTGAAACAATGCCCCCAGTCATGATTGGGGATACGGAAGCAACGCTGGAGGTTGGCTCATCGACAATGATTGATTCAGGAATACGACAAATTACAATCACATTATTTGAAACTTCATCTGGTGACCCAATAAAGAACACAACCTTTGAAGTTGAGTTGATAAAAGGTGATGATTCGCTTTTTGCAAATAATTTTGAAAGAGATGATGGAATACTGATAATGAATCTTGTTCCATCAGAAAATCGAGATGTTGAAATAATCAATCAAGAGACTTTTGCATCATTGTTTGGACTTGCAAGTGATCAGTTTAATGTACAGGGTAAAGTGTTTGAAAGTGGTGGGCTATACAAATTTAATATTAAAGTTATTACAATAGAAAGTTTCGCTGATATACTTTCTCAACCAGTTGAGTATAATTTAGGAATTTCAATTCCTGAGACAACATATTATAAAATAGATGGTGGTGAATTTGGCACACAAGAAATTGGAATAAGAACATACTTTGATCAGATAAATGAATTTAATTATATTTCAGATAAGCAAGAAGTACAATTTAGTTTTCCTTTTGATTGGGAACAAGAAACAATTGATCAGTCATCTGTAGTTCATGAAGAGGTTCTTATACCAAAAACATTTGGTGAACTTTTAGTTTCCGGTTTTTCTGCAACATTAAATGGAATTAAGTTAAATGATGATGCGATAAATATTGATGATTTTAACTCTGATGAAAGAATAGTGCATATAGTTGTAAGTCAATCTGAATTACAAGAAATTTTTGACAATAACGATTTTGACGTTGATGAAATTTCTATACATGTAAAACCAAGTGAACCAAATCTCCCCTTAACTGGAATTACAGAAAATGGACAGTTTAAAATTAATTTGTTAGCTGGTTTTTCTGACATATCCCAAAATTCAAATAATGGAATTGAATTTGAAATTCTTGATGTTTTTCTAAAGGATAGACCAATGAAGGTTTCTTACGAATTGAAAATATTACATCAAAGCAATGAGGTTTTTAATAAATCAGGCACAAGTTCTGGTATCAAGTCTGAGCCTGAAAAACTGGAATTTTTTGTTCCAGATGATATTTCTGGTGTTATAGAAATACAATTTGAAAAATTGGGAGATAGTGATTATGCACGGTTAAGTTTTCCAGTTGCAGTACAAAGTAGTTCATCAGTAATTCCTGATTGGGTGAAAAACACTGCAGGGTGGTGGGCTGGTAATGAAATTCCAGATTCAGCTTTTGTAAATGCAATTCAATACTTGATTAAAGAAGGAATAATGGTTATCTCTTGACTACCAAACATCGTCTACTTCATCTAATTCTTTATAATCAATTTCTCTTTCTTTTTTAATTATTTTCAATCGTGATATATCCCTCCTAAAGAATAAGTCTAAGTTCCAATCAATCCAAACACGAAGTTTTTTTTCCCAACCACGAATTTTTGACAGATATAGATTTCGCCATAAAATAAATGCCAAAAATCCTGCAACATTTATTCCAAAAAATGTTGCAACTCCTGTTCGTTTACCAATCAGTGCACTTTGCCCCTTCCAAGTGTAATCAAAAGCTAACATTTCTCCCCCACTAACTAATTGTTTCAGATTGTGTGCTGCTGCCTTTGCATGTGCCTCAGCAATCTGTGCTGTTGGATGATATTTTTTCATTGAGTGAGTTGGATCAAATATTGAACAATCCCCAATTGCAAACACCTCAGGAAATTGAGGAACTTGAAGAAATTGATTAACCAAGATCCGTCCCTTACTAGTTTTGAATAATGATTCCTTGATTAGATCAATTGGTGTAGTTCCTGCTGTCCATATCAATGTGTTTGATTGTATGGATGAAATTTCCTTTTGTTTGTAGTGACCATGATTTTCTGACAGGTTTCCTACTAACATTTTGTTAGATTCTAATTGGCTTTTGAGCATTACCTCTTGCCCATCAAATGATGTTACTCCTGCAGCTAGGATTACTTGTATTCCTCTTTCTACAAGTTTCTCTTTTGCAAATGCAGCAAGTTTATTTGGAAATCCATTTAGAATTTCAGTTGTTGCCTCTACTAGTGTAACCTGGATATCTTTGTAGCTTATACTAGGATAGTACTCTGATGCTTCAGAAATAAAATCATTTATTTCTCCTGCAGTTTCTACTCCTGCAAAACCACCACCTACGATTACTATCTGAAGTAAGCTTCTTCTCAAAATTGGATCTGTTTCATTTTCTGCTTGTTCTAATAAATCGATGATTCTGTTTCGCAAAATTATTGCGTCGTTTATTGTATTCATTCTGTATGAATTTTTTTCTACATCCTTCATACCAAAAAAGTTAGTTTGGCTACCTAATGCGACAATTAAAAAATCATAATGAATGCGCATTCCACGACTTTCTTGTGTTCCAAATAATGTTACAATTTTACCATGGGGATCTATATTTTTGATCCTTGCTTCATAAAATTTGGTTTTTCTAATTAAAGTTCTAATTGGTGTTACAATGTGTCTTGTTTCAATTGTTCCAGCAGCAACTTGTGGAAGCATTGGTGTGAAAAGTAGAAAATTATCCTCACTAACTAATGTAATTTCAAAATTATGATTGTTCCCAAAATAAGATTCTAGTTTTAATATACATTCTACTCCAGCGAAACCACCACCAACGACTAGAATTCTTTTTTTATCTCTGCTTTCCATATTGGACTACTATGACTTAGTAATTCGAATTAATAAAAGAGAATTTCAGAAGTTAAAACTACTTTCTTCTATTTTTGAGTGCAATTATGACAACTGCTGGGGCTACAAAGTACATTCCAATGTTTAGCATGATGATTCCAATTCCATAGCCAAGCATTTCTTGCTCTGTATCAATGTCAACATAGTTGAGGATTGTAAGTGATGTGAGTAATGGTGTTAAACTAACCTTTACTGCTTCTTTGAAAACTGGGTTCTCTCTTTCATAGTCTGCTATAGTTGGTGAGAATGTATAGTAGAATGTGTTGAATGCTGTCATAAAT
>CAZKZG010000055.1:0-4516 GCA_964557215.1 uncultured Candidatus Nitrosopelagicus sp.
AAACTTGGTGATATTCTTTACAAAGCAATTGACAAACCATTAGGAATGGCAATTGATTGGGGAAGAATGTGGTCATTATGGCCAGTACATATTGAAACTGCATGTTGTAGTGTTGAATTTGGCGCAGCATCTGGTCCTAGATACGACGTCGAAAGATTCGGTATTATCGAAGCTTTTGGTTCACTTCGTCAATGTGATTTAGTCGTAGTACAAGGAACTATCACAAGAAAAATGGCACCACGTCTGCGATTGGTGTATGATCAAATGCCAGATCCAAAATATGTTATTGCAATGGGTGCATGTGCAATAACTGGTGGATTGTATTTTGATTCATATAATGTGCTACCAGGTATTGACGGAATCTTACCTGTTGATGTGTATGTTCCTGGTTGTCCTCCTAGACCTGAAACCTTGATACAAGGATGCATGTTACTGCAAGAAAAAATCAAAAGGATGAAGGCTAGATAGGTTAACAAAAATGAGTTCTACTGATTCAAAGAGTGATACATCTAAAGAAAAACCAGCTACACCAAAACCAGCTGCTGAAAAACCAGCACCACCAAAACCAGAAGAAACACTTCCAGCTTTTGAAAAAGAACTAACTGATAGAATTGTAAATCAATTTTCAGGTGATGCCGAAGTTGATTATGTTAAAGAAAACAGAACAAAAATCAGTGTTAAGAAAGAAAAAATTCTTGATGTTGCAAAATTTATTAAAGATCAAACTCCATTTGATCATGCAGAGTCTGTTTCTGGAGTAGACTATCCTGAAGATAAAGAAATTGAAGTAGTATACCACTTGGGTTCTTACACTGACAATAGATACTCAAAACAAGTTTTAGCCTTATCAACACGAGCTCCAAGAGAAGAAGTTCCTAATCCTGGAAGTGATTCTACCAAATTACCAAGTCTAAGAGATATTTTCTATAGTGTTGAATTTCATGAACGCGAATGCTTTGAAATGTTAGGTGTTTACTTTGAAGGTCATCCAGATAATAGAAGACTTTTACTGCCTGAAGATTGGGCAGACATTCCACCACTTCGGAAAGACTTTAAGAATAAGGGTAGATAGACATGGCTGAGCAAATACCAACTGATCAAACTAAGCAACTTCCACCTGGACTTCAACTTGAAAAAGTTGATGATAGAATTATGACACTTAACGTTGGTCCACAACATCCAGGCTCTGGACATATGAGAATAATAGTAAGAATCGACGGTGATTACATAGTTGATGCTGATCCTGATCCGGGTTATGTACATCGTGGTGAGGAAAAGATGGCAGAAGTTAGAAACTACCTACTAAATATTCCTCACTTAGAACGCCCTGTTATTCACGATTCATGTAATATTCTCTATCCGTATGTTTTAGGAGTTGAAGATATTGTAGGCATAGAAGTGCCAGAGCGTGCCAAATATGTCAGAGTTATTGCAGCTGAATTGAACAGATGTGTTTACACTCAATATTGGCTTGCAATCTATGGAATATTTCTTGGACATTCAACAATGTTCATGTGGCCAGCAGGAGACCGAGAGCTCATGATTGATCTCTTAGAAAAAATGACAGGTGCTAGAGTAACACACTCATATTTTATTCCAGGTGGTGTACGAAATGACATTCCAGCTAATTTTGAAGATGTATGTTTAAGACAAGTAAACTATTTTGAAAAACGAATAAAGGAATATGCAGATATTTTTTATGACAATCCAATTCTTAAAGCAAGAACAGAAGATACAGGCGTTCTTTCATCACAAGACGCAATTAGACTTGGAACAACTGGTTCTGTTTTGCGTGCTAGTGGAATTGATTATGATGTAAGAGTTAAGGAACCATATGATGTCTATGAAGAATTAGATGTTCATACAAATGTACTAAAAGACGGTGATTCTTATGCTCGTTCAAAAATTCCATGGCTTGATATGCTAGAAAGCTGTAATATTATTAGACAAGCACTTGAAAAAATGCCAAAATCAGGTTCTGTTAGGACAAAACTAAGACCAAATCCAAAAGGTGTAGGAAACAACGAAGTGTATAGAAGAGTTGAATCTGGAAGAGGTGCAGCAGGAATGCATATCATTTCTAACGGTAAACCTGAACCATACAGAGTAAAAATAAGTCCAGGTTCATTTAGAAACCTAATCGCTTTACCATATCTGTTAAAAGGTGAAAAGTTGGGTAACATGCCAGCAGTATATTGGAGTCTTAATTATTGGCCAGTGGAGGCGGATAGATAAATGTCAGTTATTGCACCAAAATTTCGCTTAGCATATTTTCTTAAATCAATTATTGATAATATTTTCTGGGCAATTATTTTAGTTACATTAATTGGAATTCCAGCAATTCAAATTGGATTATTTTATGGTCAACTTCCTGTTATTGAAGGTGAGTTACTTACTGCGTTTCTAGCATTTACGTGGTTATTCAATCCAGCAATGGCTCTACCTCTAGTTAAATCATTGATTTATAGTGACTTGTTTAGAATTGCAGCATTTCCAGGATTTGGTTTTGCTGCATTAATTGCAGCAGGTACAATTTTTGTAGAAAGAAAGATGCTTGCAAAATTACAACTAAGAGTTGGTCCATTTTATTGTGGAAAAATAGAAGGAATATTACAACTTGCAGGTGATGGATTAAAATTAATCTCAAAAGAGATAATCATACCTGCTAAAGCTGACAAGCCAATTTTCTGGGTAGCGCCAGTTCTATTTGTGGCAACTGCAGCTGCATTTGTTTCGTTGATCCCAGTTGCACCTGGAGGATGGGTTGTTGCAGACTTGGATGTAGGATTACTAGCAGTCTTTGCAGTAATTGGATTCTTTCCAATAATTACAGTTCTTTCTGCATGGTCTGCAAATAGTAAATATCCATTCATTGGAGGCATTAGAGCACTTCACCAAATGGTATCTTTTGAAATTCCTTTAATTCTGTCACTGTTGGGCGTTGTGATTCTTACAGGGACACTGAATCTAAGTGAGATTGTCGAGTCTCAGTCTAATTTCCCATGGATTATTTTCATGCCAATTGGTGCTATTGTATTTTTCACTGCAATGCTAGCTGAGTTAGAACGAATTCCGTTTGATTTACCAGAAGCTGAAAGTGAAATTGTTGCAGGTTGGCTAACAGAATTTTCAGGTATGATGTATGGATTGGTGCAACTTGGCTCATATGTAAAATTATACGCATTTGCTGCACTGTTTGTAGTAATTTTCTTAGGTGGATGGACGGGCCCTGTATTTTGGCCTCCTTTAGATGAGCAAGTAATTACTACCGGTCTTGAAATTTCAAGTTATACTGGAGATGCTTTCCTTACCGTGGCAACTCCTGGTTTACCACTATTTGATGTAGATCCAAATGAATGGATTCTTCAAAAGCAGGGAGAGCTGCAGTATACAAGTGGCCAACTTCTGATCAGTGGTGTCATTTGGTTTGTCCTTAAAACAATAGCTGTAATCTTCTTTATCTTACTACCACGTGGTGTTTTCCCAAGAATTAGGATTGATATGTTACTTCACATAGGTTGGTACAAACTAATTGGTTTGTCATTTGTTAACATCTTTATCGCATTAGGATTACTATATTCTGGCATCTTAGGACCGGAGGGTGTATTCTGATGGGTACAGCAACTGGAATTATCAAAGCACTGAATTCCGGAGTAAAACATCTTGCAGTAAAACGATTTACACTAAGATATCCTGAACAAAAACTAAAACTTGTAGGTGATGGTTATCAGTTTGATCCAACTACAGGAGTAGGTATTGCAGGTTACAAAGGAAGACACATGTTATTTCATGATCATTGTACAGGTTGTAATCTATGTTCAATAGCATGTGAAGGTGTTGCGGAAGCAATTGGTATGGTAAAAGTTCCAAACACTTGGAAACATAACAAAAAGGCAATAATGCCACAAATTGATTATGGTAAATGTGTATTCTGTGGTCTTTGTGTTGATGCATGTCCTTTCTATGCACTTTACATGTCAAATGATTATGAATTATCATCTTTTACAAAAGAAGGATTAATCTACACACCACAACAACTTCAAGTAAAACCAAGCGTACAACAAGATGCAGAAATTCAGATAGATGATAGAGGTGCAACACATGGCTGATGTTTTGTTTCTTGCTTTGTCAGTTCTAACAATTGGAGCTGCAATTGCAGCACTTGAACTCCGCTCATTAATTTATGGTTCTATTGCATTAATGGGAACGCTCGGAGGAATTGCAGGATTTTTCATTTTACTAGATTCACCATTTGTTGCAATGTTTCAAATTGCAGTTTATGTCGGTTCAATTGCAGTATTAATTCTGTTTACCGTAATGCTTGTAAAAAGAGAATTAATTTTCAAAAAGATTGAAGATCCAAAGAGAAAATTTGCAGGTATTGGTTTAATGCTAATTACAATGGTTGCCGTAGGAGGAATCATTCTTGATTCAGGAGTAAAAACTATAACAACAGATTCTCCACCTGTTGACTTTAGAGAAATAGGTGAGGACTTTCTTACTTATTACTGGCCAG
>CAZKZG010000056.1:0-4211 GCA_964557215.1 uncultured Candidatus Nitrosopelagicus sp.
TTGCAAATGCAGTTTCTTGTAACGAAAAACATGCACTTTCAACACCTTGAGAAGTAATATTTTTTGTAGCAGATAGTAATCCTGAAAATGAAACATCGTTCCCTTTAACAGTGTATGGAAGTGATATGTATTTACTAGATTTTGTCGCAAGCTCTTCAATTTTTCGTCCACATGGAGATGCAAAACCTAATGATCTGCCAAATTGATCAAGTAGTTGACCAAGTGTAATGTCTAATGTTTCACCAAATACTCTCCATCTCCCAGAAACAAATGCAAGAAGCATGGTATGTCCACCTGATACTAAAAGTACAAGAGGATTTTTTGCTCCAGTAAGTAATTTTCCAAGATCCAGATGCCCAATTGCATGGTTAACAGGATAAATTGGAATTTTATAATATGAAGAAAGTGATCTTGCAACAACTGCACCTACTCTAAGACATGGACCAAGACCTGGTCCACCTGCATATGCAATCATATCTAAATCATTAATTTTTATTTTTGATTCATCAAGACATTCTGCAAGAATACTTGAACTATTCTCAATATGATGACGTGATGCCTCACGTGGGTGTATGCCTTGACCTTCTGGCGGTTTGTAAATTCTCCTAACATCAGATAGTATTTTTCCCTTGTTTTGCTTTTTTTCAATAACAGCACAAGAAAATGTATGTGCAGTACTTTCAATTCCTAAACAGAGCATTCTAACCTCTACTTAAAGTGGAGACTATTTTTATTATATCCCCATCTTTTAGGTAATGTTCTGCACCAATTCTTTGTTTTGTTTTTGCATCTATTGCGTGTAAGAATCCTTTACCAATATCTTGATGCACAAGAAATGCCAAATCTTTAGCGGTAGAAGTCGAAGGTAATAATTTAGCGTCTGGTAACACTTCACCATTTTTGTTAGTAAGTTTTGCTTCATCTTCTACAGGAAACACAACAATCATTTTCAAGACATCAAATACAATAGAATTAAGAATTTTTTGAATTCCAGTGGCGCCGATTTTATTTAAAACATTTTTTGCTAGGTGTAATGCGTTATTTTGTTCATCTGAAAGATCTACATTGTGTTTACCCGTGAAACTATTGTTGCCTGAAACATAATCAATTAATCCTGCTTTAGTGGCTTTTCTTAGCAAAAGTTCAGTTTCCGCGCTACAGGGAATGGTAACAAAATCTTCTGATATTTTTTTAACAATATCTAATTCTTCGCAAAGATCTGCTTTATTAGATGCAACTAACACAGGTTTAGAAAGTTTTCTTAGTGACTTTAAAAATTTCATTATGTCTGAATCTGACCATTCATTAGGTTGTTTTGCTTTTAAAGAAAGTGAATTTAAAATCTGATCAACATGTGATGCGTTAATACCCAAACCAGTAAATCTATGTGTAAGACCTTCAGAAATTTTTGTACGTTTTTGTTCAATTTCTTTTATAAGTTTAGGCCATTCTCTATCAAGAATTTGTTTAAACCATAGATCAAATTCTTCTTCTACAAATTTTATATCTTCCAATGGATCATGTGTTCCGATACTTACAGGCTGACCTTGAATATCAGTAGAACCAGAAATATCTACAACATGTACTAATGCATCAGCTTGCATTGCATCAGTCAAAAACTGATTTCCAAGTCCTTTACCTTCATGTGCACCTGGCACTAATCCAGCTACATCAATCAATTTGATAGGAACAAAACGAGTTCCTTCAAAACATAAACTATTTCCACATCTTGTTTTTAGATTTTTACAGGCACAATCAATCTTTACATATGACACGCCAATGTTTGGTTCAATTGTAGTAAATGGGAAATTTCCGCTTTGAACCATAGTCTCTGTTGCTGCAGAAAAAAATGTAGATTTACCAACATTCGCTTTTCCAATAAGACCAATTTGCATGTTCACTTAGAAAGATATGAGAATATTAGTATTACAGAAATAATTTAATTTGGAACAAATTAATTCGCTATATGGTATTAGTAGTAACTGGAAGTCCCGGTGTTGGAAAACACACTATTGCTGAGGAGATTCTACAAGCAAAAAAGCATGAATTGCTAGATATCAACAAAATTGCAATTGATGCAAAAATAATTGAAAAGAATGGGGATGAAATTGAAGTAGATGTTAACAAACTAAAAAAACATCTTAATGATCTAGTTACAGAAAAATCACTTGTAGTCGGACATTTGGCACCATATGTAGTAAATAGTAAAAATGTAGAATCTGCAATTGTACTAAGAAAAAATCCATACAAGTTACTGGATATCTACAAAGAACGAGGATATGATGAAAATAAAACAAAGGATAATCTTGGTAGTGAAATTTTAGGAATAATTACAAATGATACAATAAGTAATTTTGGTCGTGAAAAAACATTTCAGATAGATGTATCAAACTCTACTCCTAACGCAGTTGTAAGTAAAATTGATGATATAATAAATAGAAATTATGATGGTGATGATATAGATTGGCTACCATTAATTCAAGAAAAAAATGATTTCAAGACATTTTTTGAATATTAATTTAATATTAGACTGAGATTTGATATTATCGAATTGTTTGAAATAAAATATAGTGATCTGGCAGGTAGAATTGGAATAATTCATACTAACCATGGTAAAATAGAAACCCCAGCTTTTGTTCCAGTTTTGCATCCGGTTAAGCAATCAATACCTGCAAAAAAAATTCAAGACATGGGATTTGATGTAATTATAACAAATGCATACATTACAATGAATCATTACGGTGATGACGCAAGAAAAAGAGGAATTCATGACATATCTAAGTATGATGGATCCATCATGACAGATTCTGGTGGATATCAAGTATTAGAATATGGAGAAGTAGATGTCTTACCAAAAGATATGGCTGATTTTGAAATGGATATAAAAACAGATTTTGCAATTCCGTTAGACAAGCCTACAGGTTATGGATTAACAAAAAAACTTGCTAACGAATATGTCAATCATACATTAAAAGTTTGCAGACAGACATTAAAACAAAAAAAAGATAATGGACAAATTTGGATTGGACCAATTCAAGGTGGAGAACACTTTGAATTGGTTGCAAAGTCTACAAAATCTCTGATAGAAATGAAATTTCCTATGTTAGCATTAGGTAGCCCAGTAGAATTAATGGAATCATATGAATACAAATTACTTGCTGAAATGATAATAACTGCAAAGAAGCATATCCCACCATCAATACCATTACATCTTTTTGGTGCAGGTCATCCTCTTACAATTCCTTTAGCAGTAGCATTAGGCTGTGATACATTTGATTCAGCATCTTACATGCTATATGCAAAACATGATAGAATAATTACTGAGGATGGAACACGTAGGCTTGATGAGCTTGAATATTTTCCATTTGACTGTGAAGTTTCATCTAAATACACCCCAAAAGAATTGCTTGGATTAAAAAAGGAAGAACGTACTGATAAAATTGCGTTATTCAATCTCTATTCAATAAAAGCAGAAGTTAACAGAGTTAAACAAGCAATTCGTGAAGGTAGATTATGGGAATATACAATGAAAAAAGCTCGTTCTCATCCAAAATTATTTGAGACAATTGACATGATTACAAAGAATTCTAGTTTTTTTATAGATTCTACTCCAAAATTCAAGCAAAAAGCAATATTCTTATTTTCAAAAGAGGATCAATTTAGACCAGAACTTTTAGTATTCCATGAATATGTAAGAAAATTTAGAACAAAGAAGAAAATATTGGTTATTACACCAGATACAAATATCAAACCAGCATTTGTTTCAAAAGAATACAAAATACTAAGAGCAAAATTCAAGGAACCTGAATTAATTCAATTTTGTAACTATAATCCATTCTTAGGACTCATTCCTATAGAAATTTCAGATGTTTATCCTGCATCACATTATGTTATGACCAGGAATTTATTCAATCCAGAATATTTTACTTTGTTCTTAGAAACCTGGAAAAAATTCTTTGAAAAAAAAAATTTTGAAATTGTTTACATGGGGGAAAATGATGAATTCTTACAATTTTTTAAGAAATTCATACCAAAAAATGTCAAAAAAAAATCAATTAACTAGTTTTTTAAAAATAAAATAAGAAAAAAGGTGTGAAAAACGTCCGCCTATAAGGCAGCGTCTTCTGCCCATCCTTTTATGAATACACCGTTCTTGTGAAGTGGTACTGGTTGACCAGCAGTGTAATTCATTGGTCTCATCCAAAAGATGG
>CAZKZG010000057.1:0-7690 GCA_964557215.1 uncultured Candidatus Nitrosopelagicus sp.
TTTTCAAATGTTTTTTTAATAATCTAGCTTGTTTTTTTGGATCCATATTTGGTACTAATCTAAAGTCAATCTTTACTCTTGCACTAGATGGTAAAACAGTTTTTGCACCATCACCTGTATAACCAGAATCAATGCCAGCAATGTTACATGTTGGACCAGAAACTAATGCTTTTTTTGCTTCCAGGTTATTTTTTCTCCCAACAAAATCTTTTATCCCATATTCCTTTTTAAAATCATTAGAATTGAATGGTTCTTCTTCAAGTATCTCTAAATCATTTTTTGTGAGTGGTAAAACATCATCATGCCAACCATCTATCAAAATTTTACCATCACTGCTACGTAATGTTTTAAGCGCATCAATTAATCGCCATGCTGGATTCTTGATTATTACTGCAAAACTAGAATGAACGTCTCTTATGGATTCCTTCACGTTCAATTCAACATATAGAAGACCCTTCATACCAAGACCAACAATTGGGCGATTTTCTGTATCAATATATCCGAATTCCCAAATTACCGCATCACATGAAAATTTCTTCTTAAATTTTTTTAAATATTGATCAATGTGTTGGCTGCCATTCTCTTCTTCACCTTCAATTATGAATTTGATATTACACGGTACATCTCCAAATGTTTTAAGATGAGACTCAACTGCCTTAATTCTAGTTATTAGTTCTCCCTTATCATCTGATGAACCACGACCAAAAATTTTGTTTCCGATTATCTTTCCACTAAATGGATTATGATTCCATAATTCTAATGGCTCTACTGGTTGCACATCATAGTGATTATAAAATAGAAGTGTCTTGTTTGGATTTTTTTTTGATTTTATTTCACCATAAACTATAGGTGGAATATTTTTTCCTAAATGTAGTATTTCAGATTGTATTCCAGATTTCTTTAACATTTTTGAGACAAGTGTTGCACATTCGTCTATTCCTTCATTTGTAGCTGAAATACTTGGTTGTCGAATAAGCTTTTGTAAATCAGCCAAAAGACTTGGCATATTTTTATCTACGTAACTTAATAATTTGTTTTTAGTTTTCATTTTATTTTATCGAATGTTTTTGATACATATGGCAAAGCATTGATAAGATCACTTGCAACCATATGTGCTCCAATTTCTTTTTGTACATACTTTCCACATAAACCATTAAGATATGCTCCAGCTGTTGCAGATTCTAATGGTTTTCTATTTCTAGCAAGTAAACCAGCTATAATTCCAGATAATACATCACCTGTTCCACCAACAGTCATTGCAGATGTATCAGTTTTAGAATTTTCAAATGTTCTCTTACCATCAGAGATTATATCAGTTTTCCCCTTAAGCAATATTGTAACAGAATTTTTTTTAGCAATTTTTTCTATAAACTTTACTTGATTTTTTTTGTCATCTGGAAGTTCTTCTCCAAATAACCTATAAAATTCCCCCGAATGTGGAGTAACAACAACATTTTTGCCTTTTATTAATGGAAGAATTGATTTTATCAATGCACTTGCATCTAATGACAATCTAACATCTCTATCAAGTAATGCTTTTACAATAATTTTCAATGCCTCTGTATCTTGAATTGCTAATCCCATTCCAATTGTTGCAGAATCCAAATCTTTAGGAATTTGCCCTAGTAACTTGTTTACGCTTCCTTTAGTTAATTTGGAATCTGCCAGTGGAATGACAATTAAATCAGGAGATATGGATCTTGTTGCCTGAACATTATTTTTAGGAACAGCGGTATAAACCAAATCTGTACCTGAACGTAATGCTGCAAGTGAAGCTAAGACAGGTGCACCGTGATATATGTAACTTCCACCAACAACTAACACTTTTCCATTTTCTCCTTTTCTTGAAGATTTCTTACGTGTAGTGATGAATCCTTTGACTATGTTTTTTGTAAGTACCTCACTCTTCATTTTTCTTCACTTTTTTTCTAGTTGATTTCTTATCAAAAAAGACTTTTCGAGCTATTGCTAGGTATGTCGTATGACCTATACCACGAAATGAATGTCTAGTTTTACCTTCTCTAGCTTCTATATTACGAATTATGTGTTCTGTACAATCAATATCTGAAAATTCATTTGTGACAAATGCCGTTGAAAGTTTCTCTAATTGATTCATTGTTGGACAGATTGCTACAACAAATCCACTACCCTTCAACATTTTCCTTGCCTGTGGTAGTACTTCCCACGGATCACCAAGATCTATAACAACTATATCGGCATCCTTAACTGGTATTTTTTTTACCTTTTTCAAGTCTTGTTTTTTCATAGTAACATATTTGAGCATTCCAGCCTTCTCAAGATTCTTTTTAGCTATATCCATAACCTTAGATTCTACATCAAAAGTGTAAACATGGCCACGTGGACTAACAATACTTGCCATAAATGTAGTAAGTGAGCCACTACCTGTTCCAATTTCTACAATTTTTTGCCCAGTTTGTAATCCTGTTCTAGCAGCAATATAGCCAAAGTCTTTTGGATATACAATCTGTGTTCCATGTTGCATCTTCATTACATAATCATGGATGCTTGGTCTGAGAACATAGACATACTTATCTTTATTTGTGGTTAATCTAGATCCAAATTCTTTGCCAATTGCATCAGCATGTTTGATAATTCCTATATGAGAATGAAACTGTTCTTTTTTACCTACTTTCATTAACCATTTTTTGGAATCATTGTAAAAGAATAGAACATAATCCCCAGATTTTATTTTAGACATAGTTCAATTTTTTATATATCTTGAATAATTACTTATCTTATTTGCCTCGTTGGTTTCCCCACATAGACACATGTATTCGTGGAGAGTAACGTAGTTTGGAATTTTTAGCTATTTTTGATACAATTTTTTCACGTGAAATAATTTCAGATTTTGTACTTGCCTGAGGCATAAGAAGTACTTTATTCTTATCAAGAGAGTATTTACTGATTAGTTTTTTAATTTCAACAAGATCATTTGCATTTTCTACTACATACTTAAAATAGCAATTTTTTTGTTTAGAAAAAAATACATAGCATTCATTATTATCACATAATTCTTCTGGATTACCAGAATTTTTTGTCTTAGGTGATACATTCCATTGATCAACTAAGGCTGAAAGTGCATTATTAGGTAATATTGTGCCATTAGTTTCCACTTCTACATAAAATTCAGGTTTTAGAAATGTTAATAATTCTGCCAAATCATTTTGTTGCATCAATGGTTCACCACCAGTAATTACTAAATGTCTAACACTTGACTGTTCTAATGTTTGCCTAATACCTTTGATTGATATCTCTTTTACTTCATCTGCATAATTGAAGTTTTTCCAGTCCCATGTGTATTTTGTATCACACCAAGTACATCTTAAATTACATTCAGCTGTACGTAGAAAAATTGCTGTTTTTCCAGCATTAGTTCCTTCTCCTTGTATGGATTCAAAAATCTCACTAATTTTCACATTTATCATCAATGCAAATCCTTTATATCTAAACCGAATTGATTTGCATTATGAAACTATTTTTAGATTTCAATCCATGTAAGGAATGCAAAGAAATGATGCTAGAGTTGTCCTCCGAAGAAATGATCTTTGCCGATGATGAAACTAGAGCTGAAATATCTTCTAGATTTCTTAGACATCTGACTTATAATCACAATGAAGTGGTAAAAGCCGTTATGGATGAGGTTAAATCACAAAAAAGAAGCCCTGAATTTGACCTATACAAATAAAATTTGTTTTAGATTGCTCCTATTTAGAAAATAATTTTAACATGTATTACCTATATTGAGGGTTGGGATTATTCACCAAAAACAAAGTAGAAAGTATTACAAAATGTAAAAAATGTGGAAGTGAACTTCATGATCCTGAGAGGCTAAAAAGGCATCAAAAAATTGCACATGACAAGAAAAATGATAAATGTAGAACATGTGGTGAAGAATTTCCTGGTCCAGAGGAACTACGAAAACATAAGAAAAAATGTAAATAATTTATCATTTCTCACCAAATAATAGGCTATCATTTGAAAATTGTATTTTTGCACGTCGTTTTCTAACCAAAATATAATAATTAATTATTTCATGAATTTGTTCTTCTGCAGTTAGTCCATGTTCATTTGACTCTAAAAGGAAATTCAAGTAATCTTTTTCACTTAATTTAATTACTATTTTTCGCAAAATTGTTGTAGGATATCAGGTAATTTACAAGTTAATTTTGTTGAAGTCTATGTATTAGTCAAGGTTATTTTGAGTGAAAATAATGAATATTAGATGAAATGCCCAATATGTGGATGTAAAGAGCACCGATTAATAGGATGTATAAAACACAAAGCAAAAAAATGTAGATGCTATCATACAGAGTAATTATACTGTTATCACTTCTTAAATTCAGAATTTAATGTAGAAATTGAAATCGTTGCTGTTTGTATTTTTTTTGTAACGAACCAATTATAGGAATTGGATTGCCACAAAACTTGCAATTATTTCTTTCATCAAGAAACCAACCCCTTATGTCAAAACCATAACGATTAACAACAATCTCTTTACATTCAGAACAATACGTATGCTCCCAAGGGTGACCTGGTACATTTCCCAAATATACGTATTTCAAACCAACATCTTTTGCAACATTGTAATGATTTTCAAGAGTTTTGATTGGAGTGGACTGATAATCCATCATTTTATAATCTGGATGAAAACGTAGAAAATGAATTGGCATTTCTGGACCAAATTCATCTAGAATAAACTTTGATAACTTTCTAGCATAATCTAAGTTGTCACCTACTTCTGGTACAATGAGATCAGTAATCTCAACATGAATGTTAGTCTTATCTCGAATCTCAATCAATGAATCAAAAATTGGTTGTGGATCTGGAACTGCAATGAATTTTTTTGTAAATTCAGGCTCAGCACTGCCTTTAAAATCAACTGTAATACAATCTAAGAAATCATTCATCATTGAAACAGTTTCTGGTGTATCATATCCGTTTGATACAAAAATATTGAACAGGCCTTTTTTGTGTGCAGCAATTCCACAATCACGTGCAAATTCAATAAAGATGGATGGTTCATTGTATGTATATGCAATTCCATGTGCTCCATACTGAAATGCTCTATTAGCTACTTCATCAGGTGTCATATCAATTCCCTCAACTTTTCTTCTTTGACTAATATCTGAATTTTGACAGTATTTACAAAGCCAATTACACCCAGTTGTTGCAATAGAATAGATTTGACTTCCGGGATGATAATGAATTACGGGTTTTTTTTCAATTGGATCAACATGACCAGCAATTACTTTGCCATAAACAAATAATTGTAATTTACCATCTTCGTTACCACGAATTCCACACAAACCAATCTGATCTTGGCCAATCTCACTTTATCTAGCTCATGCGGTACATTTGACTTTTCTTTGTGATAGTTTTTCATATAATATTGCTTCTTTTCCCATGATAATTGAAAGTAATTTTTGAATATAACATTAATGATAGTATATTGAACAAAAATGAGTTTTCAAAATATTTCCGATGAAGATGGAAAAACACTAGTAAAAATGGCAAGAACTGTTGTCACAGAGTATCTTACAAACAACATTAAGATTCTCAATGAAGATTTTAAAGAAAAATTTAGTTTTAGCGCAGGTGTGTTTGTTACCATTAACGATAAATCTGGACTTAGAGGATGTATTGGATTTCCACTAGCAGTAAAAAAACTATCAAATGCATTAACTGATGCGGCAATTTCTGCATCAACCGAAGATCCTAGATTTCCGTCTATAACACAAAATGAATTAAATGATTTAGTTTTTGAAGTAACCGTACTTAGTGACACTAAAGAAATTTCTGCAGATTCACCAGATGAAATCATCCAAGAAATTAAAATTGGTAGAGATGGTCTAATAATAGAAAATGAATTTCAATCAGGACTGCTTTTACCACAAGTCCCAGTAGAATACAATTGGAACATTGAAGATTTTCTAAAACATACATGTCATAAGGCTGGACTGCCCAGTGATTCATGGAAAGATAAAACCACAAAAATATCCAAATTTCAAGGAGTAATATTTCGTGAATTACTACCTAATGGTGAAATTATTCGAGAAAAGTTTCAATAGAGAATAAATTTCAATATAGATATGGGGCTATTTGGTGATTCAAAGAAACCAGAAGACTATGTCTATCAGGGTTTAGCAATGTTACAACAAAATAAACCAAAAGCAGCTGCAAACTTGTTTAAAAAAGCGTTAAAATCTGATCCAAAAAATACTTCAGCGCTTTATAATCATGGTCTTGCATTAAATCAAATGCGAAAATATCAAGATGCAATTACCTGTTTCGATAAAGTAATAGAAATTGATCCAAAAGATGCACCATCATATAACAATAGAGCAATAGCATTAGCAGAGCTTGGTGATACAGATGAAGCATTAGAATGGTATGACAAAGCAGTTGAGGCAGATCCTAAATATGCAGCTGCACATTATAACAAGGGAGTTCTATTAGATAAAAAACTACGCCCCGAAGAAGCATTGAAATGTTTGGATGAAGCAATTAAACTAGAACCTAAAAAAGACAATCCTAGATTCTACAAAGGAATAGTCCTTGGAAAAATGAAAAAACATGAAGAATCTCTAAATTGCTTTCAGAATGTTCATAGACATAATAGACATCATCTTGATGCATATTTTCAAACAGGTGTTCAACTTGCTGAACTTGATAGACATGAACAGGCAGTAAAAGTGTTTGACACTATAATGGAAAAACATGAAAAATTCAGAAATAATGCAAATGTAATCTATGCAAAATCAAGAAGTAAAGCTGCACTAGATCAAACAGGTGAAGCATTAGAACTGTTAAGAATAGCTACAAAGCAATCAAAGGGCATAAAACAATGGGCACTAAAAGAAAAAGTTTTTGAAAAATTTTTTGGGACTCCTGAATTTGAGGATATTATAAAATAAATTAAAGAATTTTCTTTCTCACTGCATCTATTCGAAGTAGCTTAATTTTCTTTTTTGGTCCAATCAATCTAGATTCATAAATTGGAACATAAACTTCTAAAATGTCATTAATCTTAATATCTTCTTTTAATGACTTGATTCCAGATTCCGCAGGTTTTTTTAACTTTGAAACTAATTTCTTTATTGCGCCGTCAATTGTTATTTCCGGTTTTTTTACATTATCTTTATTATCATCTAAAATTCTTTTTGGATATTTTTCGATTAGTTTAGCCGTGGTTTTATATGATAAATTGACTTCCTTGCCATGGTGATCAAATGCTATATCATCTTCATTTTCAATAACTAATCGTTCCTGTACATCTAAACGAACTTTATTCTTACGACCCGAACCTAATTTACTTAATACACCTTTTTTTTGTAATATAGGATAAGACTGTCCATCAATGATTAACTCCTTGACATTTTTGTCTACTGTTATAGTATGGTCTACTTCACGGATAAAATCGGCTGTATATTTTCCTGATAAAAGCAAAAATGCCTCAAAAAATAATTTGGTTGAATGAATGTGTATATCACTTCTTTTTGGTTTTTGTAATAAAGTTTGAAAAATTTTTACTTTTCTAGATTCAACCATATCCACAATTTCGTCATAATCTAGAGATGGCTTTAGTACAATAATTTTAGATTTTGGAACAGTATCTTTCAATTTAGACATGTACTATGATTCACGTGTTTTTAAATTAATCTAAAAGATA
>CAZKZG010000058.1:0-4303 GCA_964557215.1 uncultured Candidatus Nitrosopelagicus sp.
ATGTAAACATCCTAGATGGGATTTTGAAAAATTTGAGTTAGCAAATAGGAAACTTGGTCCTACAATGAAATCTGTAGGCGAAGTTATGGCTATAGGCAGAACATTTGAGGAATCACTTCAAAAAGCAATTCGAATGTTAGACATTGGAAATGATGGTCTTGTATTAAATCGTATGAATGGTAAAAAATTTGATGAAGAGTCTATCGAACAGCATCTTCAAGCTCATGATGACTTTATTTTATACTATGTGGCAGCTGCTATTAAGAAAGGAATTCCTGTTCAAAAAATTTATGATTTATCCTCAATTGATCCTTGGTTTATTGAAAAAATAAAGAACATTGTAGAGACTGAAGAAAAATTAAAACAAAATGAATTAGACAAATCACTATTACATACTGCAAAAAAACTAGGATTTTCAGATAATCAGATTGCACGTGCAAAAAATACTACCAATCAAGAAATTAGAAATGTAAGAAAAAATTTTGGTATTATTCCTTCTGTAAAACAAATCGATACACTTGCTGCAGAATGGCCAGCACAAACAAACTATCTTTACTTGACTTATGGAGGTGGCACTAGTGATGTTAAACTTGATGATTCTGACAAAGGTGTAGTAGTTTTAGGTGCTGGTCCTTATAGAATTGGAAGTAGTGTGGAGTTTGATTGGGGAACGGTCAATATGGTTTGGGGTCTTCAGGAAAATGGCGAAAAAAATGTTAGTGTTGTAAATTGTAATCCTGAAACTGTATCTACTGATTATGATATTTGTAACAGATTGTATTTTGAAGAGTTAACACTTGAACGAATATTAGATATCACTGATTTTGAGAATCCAAAAGGAATTGTTACTTCTGTAGGAGGACAAACTGCTAATAATCTTACTCCAAAACTTGCAAAAAATGGAATTAATCTTATAGGAACAAGTGCTGAAGATGTAGACCGAGCAGAAAACCGTTCTAAATTTAGTGCAATATTAGATAAACTTCATATCAAACAACCGTTGTGGCAAGCATTCGCAAACATTACTGATGCAAAAAACTTTGCACTTGATGTTGGATATCCTGTATTGGTTAGACCATCATACGTTCTAAGTGGTGCTGCTATGAAAGTCGTTTGGTCTCAAGAAGAATTAAAAGAATTTACAACAAATGCAGCTATAGTATCTCCAGATCATCCCGTGGTAATTTCAAAGTTCATGTTGAATTCACTTGAAGTTGACGTTGACGGAGTTTCTGATGGTGATAATGTGATAATTGGTGCAATTGTGGAGCATATTGATAGTGCAGGAGTTCATTCTGGTGATGCAATGATGTGTATACCACCTTGGCGCTTAAGTAATAAAATTATTGAAAACATTACTGATTCTACAATACGTATTGCAAGAGAATTTAAAATTAAAGGTCCATTTAACTTACAATTTCTTATTCATAATGAACAAGAATATGTAATAGAATTAAACATACGTGCATCGCGTTCAATGCCATTTGTATCTAAACTTGTTAGAACCAATTTGATATCTCTTGCAGCTAAGGCAGTACTTGGAAAACCATTACCAAACATACCTCCTGGAGAATGGCAGAAGATTCCAATACATGGAATTAAAGTACCACAATTTTCATTTATGCAACTAGATGGTGCAGACATTGTCCTTGGTGTAGAGATGCAATCAACTGGAGAAGCTGCATGTTTTGGAAACAGTTTTTATGATGCACTAGCAAAAGGATTGACCTCAGTTGGTTACAATCTACCAAAAAGTGGTGCTGCATTAGTCACAATTGGAGGAGCAGAAAATAAAGAAAAATTACTTCCAACCATTGCTTTACTAAAAAAATTGGGGTTCAAACTAATGGCAACAGAACACACTGCAGAATTTTTAGAAGAAAAACTTGGCGATGTTGAAATTGTCCACAAAATTAGTGAGCCAGATAGAAAACCTAACATAGCTGATCTATTACATGAACGAAAAATTGACTTTATTGTAAACATACCAAGTACATCTACTCTGGAAAAATATGTTGGAATGTTATATGATGAATACCAAATACGAAGAAAATCGCTTGAATTGGGAATTCCAGTTTTAACTACACCCGAGTTATCTGAATCATTTTGTAAAACCCTTGAATGGCTCCAAACAAATGAAACAACCAAGAAGCCATTAGAGTCATACAAAAATTAGATTAGATCTTCAAGCATTGATTCATTTCCAATAACAGTTCCATCTAATGTGACAATTCTTGCCTCTGTGATTTGTTTGAGTTTATCTATAATCGGTGAAATTGACTTCTTGTAGAATCTCTTTTTTGTTGAATAAAAATATGGATTAAATGAAGGCACGATTGTAATTTCTAATTCATCAGAACTTGATGAAAAAATTTGTTCTTTTTTAGTTTTTAATGAAATCCAAACGCGTTTTCCATTTAGTAGTGAATTCTCATCAAAAAATACTGGATGAATATGACCCATAATAATTTTTTTTATATTTGCAAAATTATCTGTTGGCAGTGTATGTCCATGTGTTAATAGCGTATCATCAATTACAAATCCAATTGAATTTGTTACAGTTATGTCATTAGGAATTAATTGTTGAATATTTGCATCATGATTTCCAGGAACTACAATTAACTCCGCGTATTTTTTAATTTCTTCAAAAAAATATGGCACATCTTTCCATTCTGCATTTGAAATTCTTCTAATACTTGATTTTGTATCACCTAGTAGGATCACAGACTCCGGTTTTTCAAGTAAAATTAATTTTTTTATTCTATTGATTGTTTCATTAATGGATGAGTTTTTACCTATTTCAATTTTATTTGAAGCAAATTCAGATTCAAAACCAATATGAAGATCAGTAATAACCATGTATCTTTTTTGCCCTTCAATAATAAGTGCTGGCTCTGCTTTTGATATTCTAAGATTCACCATCAAGATTATACGTTTGTACTAGATTAATTTCTTATGAATAATAGTTCTAAAAAATTAGGATATATAATGGAAGAAAGTCGTATTAAGCTTCATTTATTCGAGCCCAGTAAACGAGAAATATGGACTGTGGTTGGAAAAGGAAAAGAGCATTGGATTGATCCAGAGTCGAATTTTTGTTCATGCCCAGGGTTCTATTTTGGAACACTAAAAAACAAAAAACCTTGTTATCATATTAACTCGATTAATATTGCAAGACAAGAAAACAAAATAGATGTGATAAAATTTTCAGATGAGGAATATAATAATTTTATTTCTAGTGTGTTAAATGATCTGTAATCACTCTAATTTTATTTCAAACAGATCATCTTTTGAAACACCTTTCCATACACCAATCATTCCTTCAGGTTCACAAGGATCTACTTTTGTAATTTTTTGAATTTTGATATGATCTGGATTTGGTGGCATCCATAGCATTGCCATATAATCACCAACTTCACCTGCCTTCTGAGGGCTTGCGCTAATTATGTTATCCTTTGAAAACCCCTTAGATTCAAGAGCAGCAATAGCTTTTTTTTCCAAGTCCATTCTTCCATGTGTAAACAAATAGACATTTTTTGTGGCATCAACTTCTGACATATTTTATTAAATATCTCATACCAAATAAATTTTTGAACCAATATCACAGAATACTGGCATTAGGTTTTTAATATGGTAGAGCAGTCGATGAAATAATGACTTCGGCAGATAAATTTGGTATTGCCTTCGCAATTGGATTTACTGCTGTAATGATTGGTCTAGTTTCAGGTGGAACTTTTGAAACATCACAACCATCACCAGTTCAATCAACACCTGTTGAAACTTATTCACCACCACCACCACCAGCAGCTCCTGAACCAGTAATGACACAAAGCGATGATGATCTTACTAGTGTTTTATCATACAATATTCGTGGGGCAATAGTTGAGAGTATAGTTGGTGACTCTGAAAATAATTCTATTGATGTATTAATTGATGCAAGACTTGATGGTGAATTAACAATTACAATAACTTCAAGTGTTGTTGAACCATTTGATGATGGTTCATATTTTATTTTAGTAGATGGTGAAGAGATCCACGATTTCAAACAATCAGGTTCTATTTTGACAATTCCATTTTTGGCAGGTGCAACTGAGGTTACTATTTTAGGAATTTCTGATGATTATGTAGCAGCACAGGCAGCAATGATGGCAGCTGAAAAAGAAGCTGAACATGCAGCAATGATGGCAGCTGAAAAAGAAGCTGAACATGCAGCAATGATGGCAGCTGAAAAAGAAGCTGAACATGCAGCAATGATGGCAGCTGCAAAAGAAGCTGAACATGCAGCAAAGATGGCACATGAAAA
>CAZKZG010000059.1:0-2608 GCA_964557215.1 uncultured Candidatus Nitrosopelagicus sp.
ACACTAAATGGACTAATTGTTTACTCAATCTCTGATGATTCTTTCAATATGGAATCTAATGCTTCAAACGAAGAAACAGATAAGATTTTACAAGAAGCATCTGCTGTTGCAGAACAACAAATTGGAGATAAGTTCCCATCGGTTCCAACACTAACTGAACTACCTTCTCAAACATCTACAACATCAACTTCTACATTTGAATAAGTAGTTCAAATCCCTTGTTTTTAATTTTATTTTCTAAGATAGCTCATACATGTTTTTGTAAACTGCAAAATTTCGTGTCTACCCATCTTTGATTTACCTTCTTTTCTGTCAACAAATGTAGTAATTGTTTCCAAACCCTTCATTCCTTTTTGTTTTAGCTGATGTAATACTTCTATCTGAAAAGCATATCCGTCAGATCTGATTTTATCAAAATCTAACTGTTGTAAGGTTTCCTTTTTGAACATTCTAAATCCACTAGTAGGATCAGAAATATCTAATTTTGCACACTGCTTAGCAAAATATACTCCCAGGGCATGTGTAATTTTTCGCCATATTCCCCATCCAATAGTAGATGATCCTTTGATATGTCTACTAGCTATCAGAAAATCATACTTTCCAATTTTTTTAATCATATTTGGAATTTCACTAGGATCATGTGAATGATCCGCATCCATTTCAATAATTAATTCAGAGCCTAGTTTTTCCAGGACATAACTGAAACCATTTTTGTATGCAGCACCAAGACCAAGTTTTGCTGGTCTTTGAATCACAATAATTTCCCTAATTCTCTTAGCTAAATTTCTTGCAATATCAGCTGTACCATCAGGGGAAGAGTCATCAACAATTACTATGTTAAATTCATCAACAATATGCTTTACCTGTTCTACTAATCTATCAATTAAGCTTGGTAATGTTTTACCTTCATTGTATGTTGGGATTACTATCGCTAATTTCATATCAATCTGCCTTCCAATAGCCCTTTATTATATAATTCACGGAAAACTAGTCTCCTTTGAAAGTATTTCTTCCAAATCTGTAATTT
This sequence comes from uncultured Candidatus Nitrosopelagicus sp., assembly GCA_964557215.1. Classification (GTDB taxonomy): domain Archaea; phylum Thermoproteota; class Nitrososphaeria; order Nitrososphaerales; family Nitrosopumilaceae; genus Nitrosopelagicus. The sequence goes on from CAZKZG010000059.1 coordinate 1,028, forward strand.
TCACTCTATCTTGATTCATAGAGTCTCTTGATCTTATAGTGACCGTGTTATCTTCTTTGGTTTGGTGGTCAATTGTTATTGCGAAAGGCGCTCCAATTTCATCCAACCTTCTATATCTTCGACCAATAGCACCAGAATGATCTAGAAATGAATCAAATTTTGTTTTAATTTTAAGATAAATTTCATCTGTTTTTTCAGCTAACCCATCTTTTTTTACTAAAGACAAAATTCCTACATGTATTGGTGCCAAATACGGTTTTATTGACAAAACAACTCTTTCATTTTCTTTGTCATCTCTATAACTATGCTCTAAAATAGAGTACAGACTACGATCAATTCCCATTGATATTTCAAACACATGTGGTAGAACTTTTTCATCATTATCCATGACCTGAAATTTTTCATTACTTTTATTTGCATGACTTGATAGATCATAATCAGATCTATAATTACATGCAACTAATTCCAACCAACCAATTGTTGTTTTAACTTCAAAATCAAATGAAATTTCAGCATAGAATGCTTTCTCCTTATCACCAAGTTTTCTAAATCTACTTTGACTCATATCAATACCTGTTTTTTCATAAAATTCTGATAATAGTCCTAGATAGTATGCTACAAATTTGTTAGGAATTACTCCAGATTTTACAGCTTCTTTACAAGTTATTGTTTTAATCTCTTCCTCAATCTGAATTCTAAGTGTTGTATCTTCAACCTCTGAAAATTTTTCTAACTCATCTAATTTTTTTGGATTACAAAAAACCTCAATCTCAGCTTGATAAAATTCACGTAATCTTAGTAAACTTTGTCTAGGCGCAATTTCATTTCTGAAACTTTTACCAACTTGTGCTATTCCTATTGGTAATTTTCCACGCATTGTTTTGAATAATCTAGGAAAATCTACAAAGATTGATTGACATGTTTCAGGACGTAGGTATGCTTCTTCTTCTTCTGGTCCGATTCCAACTTTGAACATCATGTTAAACTTTTTTGCATTTTCTAATTCACCACTACATTTTGAACACGTTATTCCTTTTTCCTGTATTACATCATCAAAGTCTTTAAGATCAGCACTTTCAGGAATTTCAATTTCTGCTATCTCCACAATTAATTTATCTGCTCTAAATGTTGATTTACACTTTTTACATTTTACAATTGGATCAGCAAAATTCCCTAGATGACCAGATGCTTCAAAAACTGATTTTGACATAATCTGTGAACCATCAATTTCCATCATTCTGTCCCTTCTGACTAATTGTCGTCTCCATAATTCCAAGAATTTATTCTTGATACTTACACCAGTAGGACCATACTCCCAAAACCCTGCTTGTGCATCTCCATAAACTTCACAACTAGGAAAATAAAACCCCCTTTCCAACGCTAACTTCATCACATCTTCATATTTCATACTAGTCAAAAGATATCATAGAATAAATGCGAAATTACTGCGCAAGTGACTTTACTTTCTCAATATTACCAAAATCATCACGTCTATCATCTATTGGAGTTTCCAAGACCATTGGTATTTTCTTTTTGTTCATAATTTTAATAATTTCAGTCATACCTTCATCACCAATCTCC
>CAZKZG010000060.1:0-8738 GCA_964557215.1 uncultured Candidatus Nitrosopelagicus sp.
TGCATCATATGATGTACTAGTTGATAGAGTTGATCCACAAACATCGACTGCGACTTGTCGCAAGTCATAGTTCATAATCATAATACCTCTTGTCTCATCGTCAAGTTGTCCGTCACTATTGGAATCAATTGTTGATGCCAATGCTTCGAAGTCCTCACCACTAATGTTGGTTCCTATTTGAACACCTTTAGCGAGTGTTCCGCCGTCAGCGACGGTTGAAATAGTTCCTGCTGTAGTTGAGTTACTTGCAATGTGACTTTGTGCGTCCATTGTAATTGTTGTCTGTGAAGCGCCACCGCCAATTGCCATCCAGTTACCGGATCCTGCAGTTATGTATGCAGGGTCACCGATTGTAATGGTTGGAATATTATAGTAATCGTCTTCGATCTGAAGGTCTTCATCGTCTGCTAACTTTAGATTGTGATCATTGTCCCAGAAAGTGAATGGTAATACCTCACCAGAGTTCCATTCATCTCCTACGGCCTCGTGATCAATCTCAATTTTTCCTGTGAAATTATTTACCATGAGTGATTGTGGTGTATCGTTGTAATCTATTACAACCATGTCTCCACGATCTGCAGATTTCTTCATAATTAGATTCGTTTTGTATTTACCCGAATCGTCTAAATTATCAAAAGTACTGCTGTTTTGGAATGTTTCATGGAATGTTATGATTTGTGCTGCGCAACCATTAGAGTCACAATCTGCATTGGTTTGATATGTTAATGCTGATTCTGAATCTGTTACTTTGAATCCACCTTTGGTGTCACCAAAGCCAATTGTCTTCAATGTGTTTGCTGACATTGCTGTTTTATCACTAAATGTAGTGCTTTTGTCAGTATATTCACTGTAGGTTACTGTCTCTGATCCTGCGGTTGTGTTGAATGTCCATACATCAACTATTGTTGGATCGATATTTAGCAAATAATCATTGATTGTCAAATGGATTTCACCGCCTTTTGGATATTCGGTTCTATCTGGTATCATTTCGGCATATGAGTTTGAATCACCATACTTGATAGTCATTGTCTCGGAGTCTCCTCCATTTTGATATGTGATATCAAATTTGTCCCATTTGTCCAGAGGATATGTCTGGATGAATGGCCAAGAAACTTCTTCATTATCAGAAAGTGTTCTACCTCCGTTGTTGTTAGTTACACCTGAATAGATTTTTGGTGCGTTGTCAAGTACATCTGCATCTTCATTGCCACCATCACCGGCACAATCGTCTGCTGATACCCAAACGGAATCAGCATCTCCGATGTCCTCGGCATTGATACCTGTAGCAGTTGCTGCTGAGCCTGTACCTTTGGTTCCACACTCAATACCCATTTTTAATCCATAGTTTGTACCTAAGTCGTTAGCGTCTTCAATGTTCGCTTCGTCGCCGATGTATGCATACCAGTTACCATCAACTGCCTGAATCAATGCGATTTCATCGCCATCAATAGTCACTTGAGGAATACCGCCAATAGCGTTTCCTGAAGATGAAGCTGATAATTCAAGACTAGAGTGTTTTGGATCACTGATTATAATTTCGATGATTTGTGCACCACCGAACTTACCGCCATACTCGCCGGCTGAAACGTACAAGTGGCCTTCATTGAATGCTGAAACTTCAGGCATAAAGCTTGGAGCTGCAACAGTCAGACCACCTGCGACCATAATTGTCATTATAGTAAGACTAGTTATTTTTCGTCCTAATTGTCCGTTATTCATGTTATTAAAAAAATGATAAAATTTTTAGTTAAAAGACTTAGGAACCTTCTAGTTTGTTAAAACATAATTCTGTTTTTTAAGTTTAGAACATAACAATGAAATGTTACTAAACAAATTCGTATTATAAAATTTTAAATGTAGTTTTCTACGTTCATGTTCTATGGAATTAGAAACAGTATGTAATGTGATAGATTATTTTCAAACTTTGATAATTTTTCTGTAAGTATGTGTACAAAAATTACAGGTTATTCTAATAGATTTTACATTACTTCGTCCTACACGAACTTTAGAGTTAATTCCAGGTACGATAAATTTTTTACATTTTTTACAAAAACAAGATCTAATTTCGTATGGCATTCTAATTTTATACTTCATGCTAATCTTTTTTGCGAGGATAGCCTGTTTTTCAGCCAAATCAGGCTCTAATCGTGAGTTTGCTACTGCATTTTCAAATAGAATTTGCATTCGCTTCGTCGCAATCGCCTTTTTTGAGCTTTTCATATAAAATCCACTTACTTTACAGTCACAGATTTTGCAAGGTTTCTAGGATAATCTGGATCCGTCTTTTTTTCAATTGCTGAATAATATGCTAGTAATTGAACAGGAATTATCTCTATTATTGAATATAATGCATCGTCAATTGATGGAATTTCAATCCAAAAATCATAAACATCGCTCTTCTTATCTGAAATTCCAATAATTTTTGCTCCCCTCGCTTTAATTTCATTTGCACTATTCAATGTCTCTTGATATGTTGAATCATTTGGATTAATTATTATCACAAAAACATTAGAATCCATCAGAGCCAATGAACCATGCTTTAGCTCACCGCCAGGAATTCCTTCAGCATGTATGTAAGTTAATTCTTTTAGTTTTAATGCCGCTTCTTTGGCAATAGGAAAATGAATTCCCCTACCTAGGATGTAAATGTCAGAGACATCTTTTAGCACCTTAGCTAACTCTTGAATTTTAGAGTTTTCAGAAGTTAATACTGATATAGACTCGGAAATTTTTTTCCAGTCTAGATTGATTGGCGTAGTAGAGAGTTGGTTTGTTATTTTATACAATATTGCAAGCTGGGAAGTAAAGCTTTTTGTTGCCGCAACACCAATTTCTGGTCCACAATTAAGACTAACTACAAGATCAGATTCTTGTGAAAGTGATGAATTAGGATGATTAACAATTGATATGATTTTGGCATCTGATTGTTTTGCAATATTTACTGCCTCTAAAACATCAGCACTTTCCCCACTCTGTGAGATTGCAATTAACGTTGAATCTTTCTCAATGCTATCTGGAGAGAAAGGAAGTTCGCTTGCAATTATTGTTTCTATCTTTAATTTTGCAAAATTTGAAAAAAGAATTTTAGCAATCCTTGCTGCATTATAGCTTGTTCCGCTACCAGTAATATACAAATTTTTAGATTCTAACATATGCTGAGAAATATTTTTAATTTGTTCATCATCACCTGCACTAAGAATTGTTTTATGTTGTTCAGAAATTTCTTTTAGAGTAAAATGTGCATAATCACCTTTGTAAACATCTGCAAACTCTTTAGATACTTTCGTAATATTTGGTCTAACAAGTTCAGTCCCTTCATAATCAAAAATATGTAAACCTGAATCATTAATTATTAAGAAATTTTCATTGGCAATGTATATTGCATCATCAGTTTTTTCAATAAATCCCAAAACATCACTTGACGGATAATAACTATTTTTCCCAATTCCTATAATTAGTGGCTCATGAAATCTTGCAGCAGCTAAAGTTCCATCATCAAACATAACTATAAAGGAATAATGTCCTTTTATCTGAGAGATTGTTTTTAGTATTGTTGACTTAATGTCTGAGGAATTTTCAAAGTTTTGTTGGATTAAATTAGCAACAACTTCGGTATCAGTTTCACTTTGAAATTCATAACCATTTGAAGTCAAATTATTTTTTAATTCTTCAAAATTTTCAATTATTCCATTATGTACAATTGCAATTTTACCTGAATTACTAAAATGTGGGTGTGCATTATTTTCAGAAACTTTACCATGTGTAGCCCATCTAGTATGTCCGATTCCTATTTTTCCAGGCATATTATGCAAGTTTAGTTGATTCTTAACGTCAGATACTTTTCCTATCCCTTTCTTGACAGTTATAAGATCATTATTTTTAGTTGCTATTCCAACACTGTCATATCCACGATATTCCATCTTTTGCAAAGCCCTGACAAGAATTGGCGCAGCGTCTTTAGTTCCAAAATAACCTATTATTGAGCACACAGTAATGTAGCAAGATAATAGACATACAAACTTTTACAAGCTTTTATACACAAATTAATGTAAAAGTCTTAAAACTAAGACACTTTTTTCCTCATATGAGTAACACTGAAGAAAGAAAATTTACCAAAGTTTCTTGTATAGCCTTTACTTTTACGATTTCCATTGTTCTAATTAGTTTAATTCCAGTTGTTTTTCCTGCTCTTTTTTCAGAGACATTTTTTATAACAACAGCAGACAGGGTTGGACTTTCTACATTATATGAAGCAGAATCGTTTGAACTTGGAATATTAGCAATTCCTCTGATAGTGACAAACATAGCAGTTCTGACACTTTTTATCTTCGTGAGAAAAAATAAAATGCAAAGCAAAATTGAAACATTAACAAAGTTTCAAACGCCGAAAAAGATCTCTATAATACTAGTTATTATCATGATTGCCATATACATTTCTGTTTCATATTCTGATGTTGGATTTGGAAAATATCATGCTGAAATTGATGAAGAGTATGGAGACTGGGAACGACTAAAAAATAGAATAATCAATATGGAAAGCATTTGGCCAGACCAAATTAGTGGAGAACCACACTTTAAACACACACTATTAAAAACATCTCAGATTATCTTTGGAAATTTCTATGTGGTTCCATACATGTCAAGTATTGGATTATTAATTCTAACATATCTTTTTACTAATAGTATTACAAATAATCGAACTGCAGGATTAATTTCATTAGCTATAGTTCTACAGAGTAGTTTATTTTTATCATTTGATACGTCTGCAACTTATTCATCTTTTTGGATTTTATTGTATCTATTGTCATTATACGTAATCATGATAAAACCATGGCCATCATCTCCAGTATTTTATTTATTATCTATATTGTCAAAACTATCCGTAATAATATATGGTCCAATGTCAGTATTTTTTATTTTAAATTCGGATATATCAAAACAAAGAAAAATACTAATTACAATAGCAATCTTATCAATATTCATAATTCTGTTAATAACAGTAATTCAATTTGGTTCTGCAGGTACAGAACTTGCTTTAAAAACTGACTTGGACTGGAATGATTTCTGGATAGGGTTTACAGCGTTTGCGTTTCAAATGAGACTTGATGGTTTAATTGTATTATTTTTGTTACCTTTAACGGTAGGATTATTCATAAATTCAAAAAATAATAGATATGCAACTAGTATCTTGATTTTGATAGGAGGAATTTTACTTATTTCACCAATAACAACTGGAATATTTAATGAAACAAATCAACCATATAGATATCTCTCACTAGTGGTGTTTTTTGCAATTGGGGTTGGTTTATTATTTTCGAAGATAAAAACTAGATAATTCGAACGAAGTTGAAATAATATGTAATTGTATCTCCAGGTAAAACAACAAATCCATCGTGCATAAATCGTAGCGCCCATACATCTTTATCTACACCATCAACTTGCGTATTACCTTTCATTAGTGTATCTGCATAATATGTTTCATTTTCATGAAGCAAAGAGGTTTGTCTAACAATTAACTGATATTTATTTTCACCAATTTTAAAAATAGGATCATTACCTAATGAAGTTTCATTGTCCAAAAAATTATTCATTACTTCATTATTTACTGTATCAATAGTATCAGATTCAATATACGCTAAGAGACTATCATTAGAATCCCTAATTGTAATTTGAACAAATGCATATACGAATGCTTCATCCTCTTGTGCTAAGAATGCTGATGATTTAGCAGGGAGATTGTCTTGAGCAGTAGTTGTTGATATTAACGGTATTAACGCTAGTAAGAATATTGTTGGAATTAGAATTTTAATATTCATTAGATTAAACATAGTAATTGATATTTTAAATGCATATCCAAAAAAAGATTCATGAGTTTATCAATTGTTCAAGTCCTTCGTTTATTGAAATTTTAGGAGAAAAGCCAAAAGTTTCCGTTGCAAGTAAAATGCTGGCTTTGCTATTAACAATATCTCCAGGTCTAGGTGAGGAATAGTTTATTCCAATATTGTTTTTATTAGAAATAGAAATCATGAGGCTTGCAAGATCCTTAATTTTTGTACTTGTGCCACTTGCAACATTATATGATTGACCCTCTTTTCCTTTGATTTTTTTCATAGCTAAAATAATAACCTCTACAATATCATATACAGATACAAAATCTCTCAAAGATTCTCCATCTCCATAGATTGTAAGATCATTTTCATTTTTGATATTTTCTAGAAATTTTGTTATCACGCCTGCATAATTGGTATTTTGACCTTTTCCATAAACATTAAACATTCTCAAATTTAGGCTGTTGATTCCATGTGTTTTTGAAAAATCTCGAAGTAATTCTTCCATAGCAAGTTTACTTTGACCGTATGGAGAACTTGGTTTCGTTGGTGACTCCTCTGATAATATCTCATTAGAATCCTCATAGACTGCTGCCGTAGATGCAGAAATGATATCAACATTGTTTTTTGCACATGCATTTAGTACATTTCTTGTTCCAGAAATGTTTACAAGATTATTATTACTTGGATCCTTAATTGAATGTGATACATCTATCTGTGCGGCCAAATGAATACAAATGTCAAAATTTGTAAGAGATTTTAAAACATGCTCGTAATCTGTAATGTCACCAAAAATAAAACTTGCATTTAATTCCTCTAATCTTTTAGCATTATCTTGTGAACTGTTTACGAGTGAATCATAAATTGTCACAGAGTTTCCATCTTCTAATAATGAAGTAACAAGATGACTACCAATAAAACCAGCACCACCAGTCACAAAAATGTTCAATTAATTTTAACTGTATTTTTACTCTATAAAGTCTACGATCTACTTATGAGATCTTTATAGAGTGATATTGCTTCAGATTCATCCTTTGGTCCAACTACAACAGCTGAACCACTCTTCATGAAACTAACAGAAAGATCATTTGTACGCATAGACAAACCTAGCTCACCCTGATTATCAACTAAGAATCCTTTTTCTTTGGCAATAGTTGTAACGTTATCTACATTTAGTGCAACACTATATGTAGGAGTGATTGAAAAAGTTCTTTTACCTTTATTTCGTCCACATAATTCTTCCAGAATAAGTTCTTGTTTTGGAACTTCATTTTTCTTTCCAGTTCCACATACAGAACATTCATCTTGTTTAAATGTCCTGACAGATGAAAATTCTAAATTTTCTAGATCAATACTCAAAAATTTTTCTGATGATTTTGGTGTCTTGCCAATTAAAACATCAACTGCCTCATGAACTTCTATTCCTCCTACCACAGAAAGAATTGATGGGTGCACACCTTCTAGACTACATGTAGGCATTGTATCTTCATCTAATGCAGGAAACATGCAATAGTAACATGCTGATTTGTTTGGAATAACTGTAAAAACTTGACCTGTAACTCCAACTGCAGCTCCTAAAACACACGGAATGTTTTTTTCAATACACGCTTTATTCAAAGAATAACGTGCATTTACACTATCTAGTGCATCAATTACTACATCACATCCTTCAACAACATCAAGTGCAGTATAATCATTTATAGAAATAGGTAATGCTTCAATCTCAACTTGTGGATTACTTTTTTTTAATTTTCTTGCAGCAACTTCGACTTTAACTTGACCTACATCACTTTCATCAAACATTGTCTGTCTATGCAAGTTAGAAAGTTCTATTACGTCTCTGTCAACAATTCGAAGTTTACCTACACCCATTGCAGCTAAGCGTGTTGTAATTGGATTTCCTAGTCCACCAACTCCAACAACACAAACAGTAGAATTCTTTAATTTTAACTGACCTTGATCGCCAATCTGTTCTACCATTACTTGCCTTGAGTATTGATCAAGTTCTTTTTCAGAAAGCTCAGAACCTCCAGCAACTGCAGGTAAAATGTAAACTTCGTCATTTTCATTTAATGGCGTATCAAGACCAGTATCAAATGCAGCATTTTTTCCGTTTATGTAGATATTAATCAAAGAGCGCGGAGAGCCATCAGCTTCCAAAACTTTTCTCTTAAAGTCATCACCCATGATTTCAGAAATTTTTTCAAATGATTCTTTGAGAGTTGATGCCTCTAGTTCTGTTTTCTTTTCACCAGCACCTGAATTAAGAACTGATGGAATTGTGAAGGTAATTTTTGTCATATACTATCATCCTATTACTGCTGAGATTTTTGCAACATCAGCTTGCATTACTTGAGGTTTGGTTAATACGCTCATAATTGATTCTGTAGCTTTCAGACCATTACCAGTTACATAACAAACAGCAGTTTCATCTTTGTCAAATTTTCCTTCTTCTGCCATTTTCTTCAAAATAGAAATTGATACGCCTCCTGCAGGCTCAGTGAATATTCCTTCGGTTTTTGCTAATAGTAGAATTGCCTCTAAAATTTCTTTATCATTTGTTTCTTCTGCAATTCCATTATACTGTTTTAATCTTTTTAGTACATAACTACAATCACCAGGATCACCAATGGCCAAACTTTTTGCAACAGTTTCAGGTTGTTCTACTGGAATTACTTTATCAGAATTTTTCTTAAATGCATCAACTATAGGTGCGCATCCATGTGGTTGTGCACAGTGCATATGTAATGAAGATAAATCATCAAGTAAGGAAGTAATCTGTAATTCCTCAAATCCTTTACAAATTGCATTTAACATTGCACCACTACCCGTTGGAACGATAAGATGATTTGGTACATTCCAATCTAGTTGTTCTGCTACTTCATATGCAAGTGTCTTTGAACATTC
>CAZKZG010000061.1:0-4241 GCA_964557215.1 uncultured Candidatus Nitrosopelagicus sp.
CTCCTACCAAAATCTTATTGTCACCAAATTCTATGTATGCTGAACCATTTGCATTTTTAAGAACTCCAGCCTTAATTGTAACTTTTCTGGTTTCGTTGACTTTTCTTCCGTCAGAACGAATTCCATTTTCATCTAATAAAATAATATCTGTATCTCTTCCACCCATTTTTATTCACTTTTTGATTCTAACATTTCATTTACTTTATCTGTCAAATTTGCAACATGTGCTTGTTCTTCAATTAATTCTACAGCATTTATTGCTTTTATTAATCCATTTGAATCATCACATACAATCACTATCAAACCATTCTGACCAATTGTCACGTTAGCATTAGTTGCACTTTCAATCATTTGTATCATAGAACCACGTTTACCAATTAATCTAGGAACCTTACTTGGAGAGAGGTACATTAATTCTCCAGAATCAATTTTTCCTAATTCACGTCCTGAAATAGTTAATAGTGGATCACGTGTTTTATCAGAATTTACAATTCTTGCAGCAATAAGATCACCATTGTCAAGTTTTGATGTAAGATCATCAGAGTGTGATGAAAAATCTCTTCCAAATACATCACTGGCTGGTAGCATACCTTCATAACATGAATTTATGTCAACTTGCCAAGACATAGCAGAATGTGAAACAATTTTTCCAATAACAAGATCATCATCTTCAGGAAGATAACCACCGGTCAATGGTATTACACGTACACTGCCATCACGAATATCAGATAATCCAATAATAGAGGAAATAATTTTTTCACCCTCTGCGAAAGTATTTTGTTCAGATCTATATGACCCAGTAGTAATTACTTCACCAGGAATTACATGGCGATTTTTTTCATTACTCATTGTATTACCTCAACAGACGCTGTACCTTTGGTAATTGCTCCTAATCTATCAATCACGTTTGGTCTTGCAGCTGCTGGTATTTCTAGTATTGCTTTTAATGAACCATTTGGCTGCCAATCTTCTTTCTTTAGTGTCCCTGTTGATTTTAAAACAGTATAAGATTGTGCAACAAACTGTGCAGGAACTAAAATCTCTAAAACAAGATTTTCAGATTTAAGAGGAATAATAGTACGTAGTTTTTCTATAATTTCGTTTATTTGATCATCAGCTTTTTTGAAAGGATCAACTGTTATTCTTCCATCAATCATTGCTTGTTCAATTCGTAATGGAGGATGAGGTAAATGGGTTTTGGGATCAACGTAAGTTTTAGAAATGAATGTAACAATTTGTTTTTTCTTTTCAGTGGTCATTTTTTTTCTTTGTTCAGTTGTCAGATTCAATTCTCCTTTTTGCATTATTATTTCTGCAATTTTTGTTGGATCATCTGTTTTAAATACACTAACGAGTTTCTCGGATGAAGCTCTATCACCCTTGTTTGAATCAGTGTAAATTTCATCTGATACCAAAATTTTTGAAATTTCAGTAATTTTACCAAGTTTGTAATCAAATGCAGGATCAGGTTTCACTAATAATTCAAATTTGTCATTAGAGTATGTATATCTGACAACCGATACCTTATCAACCATGTCGAGTGAATGTGCCCTTTCTATTTATTTCTGATGAAATCCAGTTAGCTATTTATTTGGACTTGATTGTTTTTGATTAAGATTTGTCATTACAAATAATTAATCAAAATGAAGAGAAAATTTCTATTAGATTACAAGGTATTCCATTACAGTATGCAAATGCACTAAGAAGAATTTGCTTGAATGGAATTCCAATTTATGCTATTGATACTATTGACATCCTAGAAAATTCCTCAATTATTGCTGATGAAGGAATTGCTCATAGATTAGGCTTGATTCCATTAAAAACAGAGTTTTCTGCAATTGAATCTAACAGTGATTCGGACAAGATTTTACTTACTTTAGATTCGGGTGACACTGATGAAACCAGAACAGTATTTTCTGATGAATTGAAATCTAATGATAGTTTTGTTAAACCAATTTCAGAAAAGATTCCAATTGTTACACTAGCTCCTAATCAAAAAATTAGGATTGAAGCTCATGCAAAATTGGGAAGAGGTACAGAACATGCAAAATGGAATTCATCAAATATTGCTACATTAATTGATACAGAAAAAGATGATGAACGTATACTAACTATAGAATCAACAGGTGCCTTAGAGCCAAAACAAATTGTTCTCGCAGGTATTAATGAGCTATCAAATAGGTTAGATACCTTTAAAGAAATTATAACGGATTTAAAATAACCGGCATACACATTATATTTGGGTTCTCAAGTGAATTCATTTATGGTAAACCAAGTAGTTACTCATATTGCAAATGAACTAAAAATCGCCTCAAAAAAAAATGATGCCCCAATTTGGTTAAAACTTGCAAAAACTGCTTTGAAGTCTAATTCTAATCAAAAAACTATCAATCTTAAAAAAATTAATGAGAATTCGGATGATGGTAATGCAGTTATTATTCCAGGAAAAGTATTAGGAACAGGTATAATTTCTCATAAAATTGTTTTATCATCATTTTCAATATCTAATTCTGCAGCACAGAAAATTAAACAATCAGGTGGGGAAATTATAAAATTCTCAGAAATGATTGAAAAATTTCCAACAGGTAAAGGTGTAAAGATAATTGGTTAAACAAAAAGAACAGATTATTGATAACAGTAAACCTACTGTAGTAGATGGCACTAATCTAATTGCAGGAAGAGTCTGTTCAAATGTTGCAAAACTTTTACGAAGTGGAAATAGAATTTTTATTGTTAACTGTGAAAAAATAATGATCAGTGGAAAAAAGTCTAGTATAATAAAGGAATACGAAGATTTTTTAAAAATTCATAGTATAATACATCCACAACATGGACCATTCCATCCAAGAAGACCTGATACAATTATCAAGAGAATGATTAGAGGTATGTTACCTAAAGAAAAACCTTCTAGAAAAACTGACCTTGCAAGACTTAGAACATACATTGGAGTTCCAAAAGAAGTAAAAGGAATTGAAAAAATTCAGTTTGAAAAATCAAAGATTACAAAATCATCATCAAATTATACTAGTATGGCAGAACTTAGCAGATACATAGGTGGAACTGAATTTTGATTCCAAAAACTGAAATTTATTTTGCATCAAGAAAATCAGCTAGTGCACATGTTTACATTACAAAAGGTGTAGGAAAAGTTCGAATTAATAATATACCAATTGAAATGATGAAACCCGAAACAGCTAGAGAGGTAATTTTAATGCCATTAGAAATTCTTGGTGAGGAAATGAGAGATAAAATAAATATCTCAGTTAGAGTCAAAGGTGGTGGTTTTATGGGTCAAGCATATGCAGCAGCTACTGCAATATCAAGATCACTAATTGGTTCAACAAAAACAAAAAAAGAACCAAAGGATCACCCATTCAACAAATCAAAACGGGAAGATCTTAGAAAAAGAATTGGGGAATTTGATCAATATTTGATTAGTGGAGATGCAAGAAGAAAAGAACCAAAGAAGTTCGGTGGACCTGGTGCTAGAAGAAGAAAACAAAAATCATACCGATAAAAAAATTTCTTAAGTTTTAATTAAAAATTGATGGAGTGTTAGAATTTTTTTCAAATACATCTATAGCATTTTCTAATTTCATAGTAAGTGCAATATCATCTAATCCTTCAAGTAATCTTCGTTTTTTATCAGATTGTATTTCAAAATACTCGTGAATATTATCTCCACTTATTGTTTGATTTTCAAGATCTATCTCTAATTCAGTTACATCAGTAAAAATTTGTTTAACTATATTCGTGCTTACCTGTATTGGAAGTATACCATTTTTGAAACAATTACTATAAAAAATATCTGCAAAAGATGGTGCAATAATAACTGAAAATCCATAATCTTTTAGAGCCCAAACTGCATGCTCACGAGAGGATCCACATCCAAAATTTTCATTTGTTACTAGTATTTTTGAATTTGCATATTTTGATTCATTTAAAACAAAGTCTTTTTTTGGGCTTCCATCATTTTCAAATCTCCAGTTGTAAAAAAGATATTTCCCAAACCCAACCTTGTGAATAAGTTTTAGAAATTGCTTTGGAACAATTTGATCTGTATCAACATTTGCTTTATCAAATGGTGTTATATGACTACGAATTTTTTTAAATTTTTCCAATTTTTAGTACCACTCTCTAATATCAATAAAATGTCCTTCAATTGCAGCAGCTGCAGCCATTACAGGACTAACTAGATGTGTACGACCTCCTACACCTTGTCTTCCTTCAAAATTTCTGTT
>CAZKZG010000062.1:0-10111 GCA_964557215.1 uncultured Candidatus Nitrosopelagicus sp.
ATTTCATTATGAGCAACACCACCACCTTTTCCCCCAAGCGTATATGCTACGCGAACAATTACAGGATATCCCAATTCATCAGCTACCTTTTTTGCATCATCAAATGTGTGAACAGTTTTACTTTTGAGTACAGGAACACCACATTCTTGCATATTATCTTTGAATTTCTGCCTATCCTCAGTAGCCATTATTCCGGGAATCTGTGTTCCTAAAACTCGTATTCCATATTTTTCTAAAATTCCCATCTCATCTAATTTAACACCACAGTTTAGAGCAGTTTGACCGCCATAAGACAACATGATTGAATCAGGACGTTCATTTTCAATTACAGATTCAACATATTTTGGTGTAACTGGTTGAAGATACACTTTGTCAGCAAATCTTGTATCAGTTTGAATGGTTGCAATATTTGGATTAATTAAAACACTTTGCATACCATCTTCGTGAATTGCCTTTAGACATTGGCTTCCAGAATAATCAAATTCACCTGCTTCACCAATTTTGATTGCCCCACTTCCTAAAACAAGAATTTTTTTAATGGATTCATCATTAGGCAGAGTTTTTCCCCTCCATTATTTGTTTTAATTCTTCAAAGACAAATTTACAATCATAAGGTCCTGGTGATGCTTCAGGATGAAATTGAACTGCAATGCATTTTTCATTTTTGTGTTTTATACCTTCAACAGTTTTATCATCTGCATTTGAAAACCACAAGTTGATTTCAGAATTAGATAAGGAGTCAGGATTTATACAATAACCGGGGTGTTGACTTGTTACATATACCTGATTATTATCTAAATTGATACTAGGTTTATTCTGACCACGATGACCATATTTCAATTTGTAAGTTGATGCACCACCAGCAATACCAAGTATCTGTGCACCAAGACAAATTCCAAGGGTTGGAATTTCTTTTTTGATTAATTCTTTTGCAGTTTTAATTGTGTCAGGACAGTGTTCAGGATCACCAGGACCATTACTAACAATCACACCTTTTGGATTATGTGATAGAATTTCATCAATCGGAGTGTTCCAAGGGACTTTGATTGCATTGTAACCTAACTCACGAATGTTTCTAATGATTGCATTTTTTGTTCCAGTATCAATTAGAACAATACTCTCTTTATCATTTCCAAATTTTTCATTAGTTTCAGTTGATACAACATTCATGAAATTTTCATCATTGTAGTTGGTTGCATTTTTTAGTTGGTCCATAACTTCATCAATATTAATTTCAGTATCAGATACACAGATGGCAGCCATCATAACCCCAGATTGACGAAGTTTTTTGGTTAATTCACGAGTATCAATTCCTGATATTCCTGGAATTTTTTCATTATACATCCATTCATCAAGAGTCATTGAAATATTCCAATGACTAGCAGTTAATGATAATTCATGGATTACTAATCCACGTGCTTGGATTTTAGACGATTCAAAGTATTTTGATACACCATCATCATTTTGAAGATTAGGATCTGGTACTCCATAGTTTCCAACCAATGGATATGTCAAAGTTAGAATTTGCCCACTATACGAGGGATCGGTTAATGTCTCAGTATAACCTACCATTCCAGTATTAAATACAATTTCACCTACAGATGTAGTAGAAAATCCAAATCCCATACCATCAAAAACTGTACCGTCAGAAAGGATCAGCTTTCCATTTTTTTCAGCGTGTTTTGATTTTTTTACGGAAATTGTAACCCTTCACATGTCGCCATGATTCTAGATTTAAATTTTGTGTAATGATCGCAGATAAATCAAAGTGCTCTGAATTGTTCACTCCACTTATGATATGCCTTAACCATCTCTGTGGATACACTAGGTTTTCTTTTAACCTTAATATTCTTAAAATCGATCATAGTTAGTTCTCTAGGTTGGCTTGGTGCTTCACCTGCTATAGGCTCATGATAATCTGGTGATCTAAATAATTCATTAACAATTTGTAGTTGAACACCCTGACAAACATCTTTGATATCAGCAGAACTGTAACTTTCAAATTGCTTTGCAAGACTAAGTGAGTTTACACGTGGACTCTTTTTTAATGGTGATGTGTAAAGATCAAATAACTTTTCTCTAGCCTCAGTTGAAGGTAATGAAACATAAATTCGCTTTTGGAATCTTCTGAGAAATGGGTGATCAAGACTCCAAGGCTTATTTGTTGCTCCAATCACATACATCATTAACTCTTTTCCTTTGCCATTTACACCATCCATTTCAGACAAAAACTGATTTTTTGCCCTAACTTCTCCTCCGACTTCACTATTTCTTTCACCAAGAAGGGAATCAACTTCATCAATGAAAAGAATTACAGGTTTGCCCTCTTTTTCACAGTATCCCCGAGCCATTGCAAAAAGTTTTGAAACATTTTTTTCTGCTTCGCCAAGCCATTTACTCATCATTGACGCTGCATCAACATTAATGAAATATCCATCTAATTCGTTTGCTGTAGCAGCTGCAAGCATTGTCTTTCCAGTTCCAGGTGGTCCATAAAGTAACATTCCTCTAGGCCAACCAAGTGGAAATAAATCTGGTCTCTTACTTGGATAAACAATTGATTCTCTTAATGCATTTTTTGCATCCTCTAATCCTATTACTTCACTCCATTTTACATCAGGTTTTTCTTTTAGAATCAGTTCTTCCATACTATTGTCTGACTTTGGTTGTGCACGTGCAAGTGATTTCCTCTGTTCCTCTGGCGATGCATTAGGATCTACAACAGGTTCTATATTTCCAGCACGTGTGTTTTGAAGTTCTTTAACTCTATTTTGATAAGCGCGAATTCTTTCTGTATAAACTTGATTTAGTTTACTATCAGGATATAACCTCATTAATTTCATTAGAGTTGCAGTAGCATTTTGATATCCCGAAATAGCCATTCCATATGCACCCTGTGAATCTGCCTTGATAGCATCTGAAGCATATTTGCTAGCGCTATTTTCCAGTTCTTGTGGTGCCATGTTCATTTTAAATCACTAATGAGTTTCCTGTAGATTTGAGTAGGTATTCACATGAGTAAACTGCTGTCACAGATTTGGTTAAAATAATTCAACTGTGTTCGTGCCTACTGATAAGTATCAGTTTTTGAATTAAGTAGTGATGACTCTAATTCCTTGATTTTTTTCATAGAAAAATCAGCAGATATTGTTAATTCATCAATTTCTCCATTCATAGTCTCTAGTGACTCAATAGTAGAATTTAGAATATCCACAAATTTTTTCATATGATAGTAGGTATGTTTCCTATTTTCATATTTGGAAAGTAATAATTCGCACATTGTAAGAATTTGTTGGAAATCTGTTAATTCATCAATATTGAATTTTTCAATTATGGAACTATTATTACCAAACGAGGACAGTTTTTTCTCTACAATTGACATGAGATTTCTAATCATTAAGACATTTTTCTGAGAACTAGTTTTTTGTAATTTCATTATATTGCTCTATTTTCGATAAACATTAGCCTAAAACTTGTAAATTTTAGAGTGGACAATCAAAAATGATTTAGTTACTTAGGGGCAAAAAATAAAAGAAGACATATGAAAAAATTATTGTGATTGAAGAGAAATTGAATGAACTTGGAGTGTCTCTTCCTACAGCCCCAAAACCTGCTGGTTCATATGTTCCTGTAGTTGTATCAGGAAAATTAGCATTTGTGTCAGGGCAAATCCCAATTAAAGATGGGCAAGTGATTTACCAAGGAAAAGTTGGAATTGAACAATCTATAGAACAAGCACAAAAAGCAGCAAAACTTTGCATAATTAATGGTCTTGCACAGATTAACACGTATTTTGGCACTTTAGATAATCTAGAAAAGATAATTAAAATTTCAGGTTTTGTTAATTCTGCTCAGGATTTTACTGAACATCCTAAAGTTATCAATGCAGCATCAGACTTTTTGGTGGAAATTTTTGGTGAGGAAGGTAGACATTCACGTATTGCTATAGGAGTTTCAAGTTTACCATTAAATGCAACAGTAGAAATTGATATGTTAGTGGAAATATCTGATTAAATCTTAGATACTGATTTTTCTAATTCATTTGCTAAAATTTCATATTCAGAACGGGATTTACCAATCTCTTCAAGCTTTACATGTTCCATCTTTTGTAAACGTTCATCCACTTCTGTTGAAACATTAGTTAATCTAGAGTCTGCCATCATAAATAATCGGTTATTTTCTTTCCACAGGTGTTCCCTTACATGTGTAACATAATTTTGCAGTGAGGAAATCAATTCTTCTGAATTTCCAGATTCAAGATATGATTTTGTATTAACTTCAATTTGTTCAGCAAATTGCTGTGTCATTTTATGTTCTAGTAACATTCTATGTATAGGACCCATATTTTTTGGCATACCAGTTTTCCCTAATGCAGGAAACAAGACTTCTTCTTCCTTACCATGATGACAAACATGAGTAAAATTCTGAGTAAAGTCAATTGTAGGTAAAAGTATTTGTTCAGGAATTTGCTTCCCTTCTAAAAGTAATGAAACTGTAGTTTCAAGTGCATTCAGGACTTTCTCTATTAATACATGATCATTTCTCAAAGAGGTTGTAGACATGTTATTTGTCAAGAGATTTGTTTAGATTAGTAATAAATTTTTTAATGTTCTTTTTTGGTATAGATGCACCACATGCCTTATCATGACCACCACCAGAACCACCTACTTCTGTAGCAAGTTTGTTAACTATCTTACCTAGATGAACTTTGCAGTTCTTTGATCCTCTTACTGATACTGCATAAATTCCATAATCCACACGTTCTTTGTATGCTACACCAACTTCTTTTCCAGATAAACCTAAAACAAAATTTACAGCTCCACTTGCACCGGACTCAAGTATTTCCATATAACCTAAATTTTTTGATATCTTCATTGATTTTTTAACTTTTGAAATTATTAATGCAAGTTTTTCCACTTGGACCTGAGCAAATTCATATGAATTTGGAATTTGATGTGGATATTTTGATTCACTTAATTCATCAACTAAATACAAAAGATAGTCAGGATCATTTTGATGACCAACAATATTATAAGTTAAAACTGTGGCACTGATTAATGCAAACTGCCTATCAAAAATTTGTAAAAGTTTTGAACCTAATGGACGATCTTCCATATAATCAGTAATAGCAGCACATGCAGCAACAAATGCTGCGTGATCATTTAATTTACTCTTAAATTCGTTGTAAACTTGAACGGTGGCACATTCATCAATATCATGAATAACTTTTACCTTAGATTTTTCTAATTTATTAATTATTTTTTTATCAAGATCATGATGATCAATATATGTAACTTTTACACTACGCTTTCTTAAAGTAGTCAAAAGTTCAACAAAATCACATTCGTTTTTCTTATTTAATCCAAGGTCACATATGTAAAGTTCTTTTAGTGCTAAATCATTTCTTAAAGGCTCCATTGCATCCATCATGCCAGGATAATCAACCAGTATTGACGTCCCACCAAATGCCTGTTTGATTAATGCTGCAGAACTTATGCCATCGGCATCTTCCTCATGTGAAACACAAATGATTTTTGTTTTTACAGTTTTTTTTGTAGCCATGCACACATTTGAGTTATCCCTCATTTAAACCAAAATGGAAATATTCTAAAACTATTTTGTTTTTGGAGTTGGTTTATTTTTCTCTTTTTTTGATTTTAATACAGTTGAATAAACTTCATAAAATGTATCGCCAGATAGTTGATTTTCTATATCATATTTTTGAATTAGTTTCAAAAATTCTGGTGATGCATTAATAATTGCATCATCAACTTGCTTTGCTAATTCACGCTCAATATGTGACATAATTAGTAATTAATAATCGTGATATATGCCCGAGCTTTGATAGAATAGACAAATTGCTAAATTTATTGACTAATTGATGAGTTTGAAAATTTAAAAGTCCTGTTTGAAGACATGTGATATGGAAACAAAAAATGTTGGATTAAGGGATATTACAGTTGCAGATACAAAGATTTCACATATTGACGGGAAAAAAGGAAAATTGATCTATAGAGGATATGATGTCTTAGATCTAACAAAAAATTCAAACTTTGAAGAAACTGCATATCTTTTACTACATGACAATTTACCAAACAAAAAACAATTTGAAGAATTTAAAAAGAAACTACGTGGTGCAAGACAAATTGCACCGCAAATGCAAAAAAATATGGGTAACTGGCGAAAGGAAGCTGAACCGATGGATGTCTTGCAGGCATTTGTTGCCGCATTGGCAGGATATTATAATGAAGAAGGTTCAGCAAAAGAAATTAGTCATGAGAGGGCAATCAACTTAATTGCAAAAGTTCCTACAATTGTTGCAAATTGGGATAGAATTAGAAATGATAAAGAAATCATCCAACCAGACTCCAGTCTAAATCACGCGGCAAATTTTCTCTATATGCTAAAAGGTGAAAAACCTGATAAAGAACTTGAAAGGACTTTTGATGTCTGTTTAATTCTCCATGCTGATCATACGTTTAATGCATCAACATTTGCAGCAAGAGAAGTAGCATCTACTAGAGCACATATGTACTCTGCAGTAAGTGCTGCCGTAGGTGCATTAAGTGGAGAATTACATGGTGGTGCCAACTTTGAGGTGATGAAAATGTTGTTAGCTATTCAAAATGAACAAAATGTTGATGAATGGGTCAGGTCTAAGTTAGAATAAGGTGAACGTGTTATGGGTATGGGTCATGCATTTTACTAAACAGTTGATCCAAGATCAATTGTTCTTAAAGAACTATCAAAAACACTTGCCAAAAAAACCAATATGCCATGGTACGAAATTACAAAAAGTGTTGAAGACTCAACAGTAAAATTCATGAAAAAAGAAAAAAAGAAGGATATTTACCCAAACGTTGATCTGTATAGTGCATCAGTTTACTATATGCTTGGTATCCCAATGGATCTAAATACACCAATATTTGCAATTTCTAGAGTTGTAGGATGGTCTGCACATGTTATTGAGGAAAGATTTGCAGAAGCCGCACCAAAACCAATGCTGTACAGACCTAAGGCAGTATATGTTGGAAAATATGATGGTCCTCAAGGATGTGCATACGTACCAATTGATAAAAGAGATTAAAGATTAATTTCTTGTTTGAAGCCAGGTTTTTGCCTTGGAATTAATATCATTATTGTACAGAACCTCAAATACCATATCATAAAATGTGATTCCTTTTTTTTGTGCCTGTGCGTCAAGCCATTTTATCCCATCTGCAAGCTCAGGATCAAATTCAGAAAAATCTACTAATTCATCTACCATTTTTTTGAAGAAATTATGGGATTTTATCATAAAAATGAATTTCATAATTGATCATTAAGCTCAGAATTCAAATTATATTGATCATTAACTAGCTTTTGATTGACATATGGAACATGACCTTTTCTTTGATGGAACTGTACAAAATTACTCGTGGGCAATAAAAACTGAGAGTAAAATAGTGCATCAAACAAGACCGCATCCTCCAGCTTATCTTTCAGGTGGAAAATTAAATGTAAAAAATAACGAAGAGTCAAAATTCATATCGTTACATGTCGGAATTTATTGGGGTCTAGGGGTTTTCATAATCAAGGATAATGACATAGTAAATGTCATGTGTGATTCAAAAAATATGTTCGAGATTCTAACTACGAATAAAAAAACAGAAAATCAGATAATTAATGATAAAATTCACTTTATTAACCAATTAACTAACCACAGGAACTTGAAAATAAAATATCAAATTATTGACCAAAAAGAAAATTTAGCCATTGAAGATAACTCAGATGGGGTAGAAACGTCAGCATCAAGTAATTCTAGGGGTTTTGTTTAATGATTAAACCAATATCATTAACATTAGAATGAGTTGGACCTGTATGTATTAATCCACCAAATTTTTTGAAGAAATTAAATGAATCATTATTTTTTAAATATTTATCAAATTCTGGCATGTTAATATTAGAAATTAATGCACCTGCAAATTTTGTATTACCATCAATTCCATCAGTACCTATAGACGAAATTATACAAGGATGATTTTTTAATTCTCTTGCTAAATGTAAAACCAATTCTTGATTTCTACCACCAAACCCTGAACCAATAACATTTACTGTAGTTTCACCACCAAAAATGATACATGTTTTTCTTGTCACTTTTAATTTTTTAGCAATTTGTTTTGCTGCAATTTTTACATTAGAATTCAAATTGAAAATAACATTCACATCGTATCCTAATTTTTCCGCTTTAACCCTCATTTTAAGAAGTGAGTTTTTGTTATTACCAATTATAATATTTTGAAGTTTTGGTGTTTTTGGTGTCTCAGGAATTTTCTTGTCAATACCATCATTTAATGTATTAATTATATTACGTGATATTTTTTTCTCAATTTTATATTTTTTAATAATTTTTAAAGCGTCAGAAAAAGTTGTTTTATCAGCATATGTAATACCTGATGATATGGCGCTAAGATCATCATCAATTACATCAGATAAAACAAATGAGATTCCAGAACTACTCATTCTTTGAATTAATTTTCCACCTTTGATATCCGAAAGATGCTTTCTAACGCAAGATATCTCATTAATGTTTGCACCACATTGAATTAATTGATGATTTAGGCAGATTTTCTCTTTGAGTGTGACATAATTGGGAAGAGTGACTAATGAAGATCCGCCACCTGAAATTAAAAAAATAATAAAATCATTTTTTGTAGTAGATGTAACAAATTCTTGTATATGTTTTCCAGCTTTCAGACTTTGATTATTCGGTAATGGATGACCAGCCAGAAAAAACCGTATTTTTTTCATGGTAAAAATTGGTTTGTAGCCTGCTGGTAACACAACAATACCACTCTTAAAACTAATTTTTGATGAAACAAATTGTGCCATGGAATCTGCAGCTTTCCCTATTGCAATTACATAGACATTTTCATAATTTTTTAGCTCTATTATGGATTTTTTAGTTTTAATCTTGTTTCTAAAAAAATATTGTGTTAAACCAACTTTTGGGTTTGAATATTTCAATCCCTCATCAAGTATTTTTATTGCGTCACGGAATTTTTTATTATTTCTAAAATTTGAAGTGTTTTGTATCATTTATCTTATGAAAGAAAAAATTACTTAAAGGCTTTCTAAGTTGTAAGATATAAAAAGAGAAAGAAAATCCAGAATGTATGGCTAAAGTGTTGCTTCCAAAAAAGATAGAATTTGGTGAAAATGCATTATCAGATGCTGAATATCCAAAGAATGCACTAGTAGTAACAACTGCACCTCCAGCACTATCTGGAAAGTGGTTAGATAAAATGGGCATTCAAGATTATATGCTCTTTGATAAAGTCACGCCGGAGCCATCAATTGAAGACGTAAAGAATCTTCTATCTGAATTCAAAGGAAAAAATCCATCTGTACTAATTGGTCTTGGTGGTGGTAGTTCACTAGATGTTGTAAAGTATTCATCTTCTGAATTTGGCGTAGAGAAAATTTTAATTCCAACAACTTTTGGTACTGGGGCTGAAATGACAACCTACTGTGTCTTAAAATTTGATGGAAAAAAGAAACTGCTACGAGAAGATAGATTTCTTGCAGACAGAGCAGTTATTGACTCATATTTTATGGATGGAACACCTGAACAAATTATTAAAAACTCAGTTTGTGATGCATGTGCACAAGCTACTGAAGGATATGACAGTAAACTTGGGAACGAGCTAACACGAACTCTATGTAAACAAGCATTTGACGTATTACATGATGCAATAATTAATGATAAGCCAGAAAATTATCCATATGGTTCTATGTTATCAGGAATGGGATTTGGTAACTGTTCTACCACGTTAGGGCATGCATTATCATATGTATTCTCAAATGAAGGAGTTCCACACGGATATTCATTGTCATCTTGTACTA
This sequence comes from uncultured Candidatus Nitrosopelagicus sp., assembly GCA_964557215.1. Classification (GTDB taxonomy): domain Archaea; phylum Thermoproteota; class Nitrososphaeria; order Nitrososphaerales; family Nitrosopumilaceae; genus Nitrosopelagicus. The sequence continues at coordinate 9,886 of CAZKZG010000062.1, forward strand.
CTGTAGCACACAAACATAACAAATCAATATTCTATGATAGATTCAAAGAAGTAATTGAAAAATTAGGTGTTGATAAAATGGAACTCAAAGCTGATATTAGTGAAGCAGCAGATGTTGTTATGACTGATAAAGGACATCTAGATCCAAACCCAATACCAATTTCAAAAGAAGATGTTATTCAATGTCTGAATGATATTAATTCTGGAAATCTCTAATCATACATACT
>CAZKZG010000063.1:0-14102 GCA_964557215.1 uncultured Candidatus Nitrosopelagicus sp.
ATCAATAATTTCATTTATGTCGAATTGTAATTCAAGTCGGTTCATAGTAGAGATAATTCTTCGAAGCATTATTCTTAGATTGTATCCTCCACCAACATTACTTGGAAGTGCACCATCAGATATAGCAAAGATTAATGTCCTGACGTGGTCAATTATTAGATAAATTCCCTCCAGCGGAGTTATAATCTTGTTAATTTGTTCTTCTGACAAACCTGTATTTTTAATTGCATTTTTTCTAACTTGAGCCAGATCTTCATGAATTTCTAAGTTCTTTGCAATTTCAGTAAAATATCGAACTAAAACTTCAGAATCTGTTTTAATTCCTGCCTGCTCAATTAGATCTTTAGTTATTGGTCCAAAACAGCAATCATATGCTGTTGGTGTTCCCATTGTTATCCAAGAAAATCTTTCTAATCCAGCACCCATGTCAATTATTCGTTGATCAAGTGTTTTGTAATTTGAAAGATTTCCTTGGAACTCGGTAAACACTGCATTACCCAGCTCCAAACCTCTAACAAAATATTCTAGAGAAGAACCAAACGAACCTCCACCTTCCCATACATCCTCTACAAAAACAATTTCTTTTTTATTTATTCCAAATTGTTGTGTTAGTAAATTATAATCAAGATTAACACACTCATCTTTCCAATATCCTTGTTCATTTGGAATACTATGTTGACCAATCATACAAAAACTTGAGAAGTGTCTTCCTGTCACACCAACGTTTTCTAAATCTTTGAAACGTAGACAAGTCTGAGGAACTATCAATGGATTAGCAGGAAATTCAAATACAACTTTACTTCCCATCACTCTTTGAAAATCAACAACTGATGCAATTGTAAAATACAAATCATCACGCCACCTACAAACTACAGGATATCTATTCACTGATGTATGACCATTTTTTGTAAAAAATGATTCAACTTCTTTCCAGGCCTGTGTATAATCAAATCTTTTGTTGGTTGGAGGATTTCCAATAAATGAATATGTATCGTCAGAATGATCAGGACAGTTTATTCTATTTTCATCCAGTGTCCAGAAAAATCGATTACAAACAGTACAGGATTTACGAGTAAATCCTTGGTCTCCAAATAATCCTACTTTATAGTATCTTTCTGGATCAGAAGAAAATTTTGATAAAATTTCTTTTTTTTCCACAAAGAGTTTTGTCTTATAACCGATATTAAGAATTGTCGATTACAAGAAATTAAATAGATAAAAAACTGTCATTTTCTATGTTCGGGAAAAAAGAGAGAGAATTAAAAGTAGATGATTATGTCTTCACTTCAAAACCAGATGGAGATTTTACTAATATAATTTTTGGAACAGTAACTGGAATTGATGGAAATAAAATAGGAGTTAATGGATTTATTGTTAATCCAGTAGGGCTGAAAAATAAGGTATCCCAGGGGAAAGCTGGAAACAGGTCTCTTGAAATACTCAAAGAGCCAACTTCTGAAAATTGCATATTTGCGCTAATCTATAGAATTGAATATGAAAATTTTACAGATATTTTAGATCTAAAATCTGATAAGATTGAGATTATTTCTAAAAGAATTTTCACCATTCTGGACGGTTGGATTAGGGAATCACTTTCTGAATTAATTAATAATGTATTATCGTTGCCAGATGGTTCTGAAAAAGATCACGCAAAAAGAATTCTTCAACAACGAATGGAAAATTTATACGATAAGAATCTTAAATCTCATCTTTATTCTGTCTGTAGAAGTTTGAAGATCTTAACTAATTCATAATTTTTCTGATAGTTTTATATTATCCCGTGAAAGAATTTTTCTAAATGGAATATGTTTATGCTGCACTAATGTTGCACAAATTGCAGAAGGAAGTAACTGAAGAAAATGTTACAAATATTGTAAAAGCAAGTGGTGCTGAAGTTAATGAGGCTCAAGTTAAAGCACTTGTTGCATCTTTGGCTGATGTAAACATTGAAGAAGCAATAAAAGCAGCCCCAGTAGCAGTTGCAGCGGCAGCTCCTGCAGCAGAAGCAGCATCTGGCGGAGACGAAAAGAAAGAGGCTAAAGCTGAACCTCCTAGTGAAAAACAAGAGGAAGCAGCAATGGAAGGTCTATCTTCACTATTTGGTTAGATAAAACCTATTCTATACATATTGTTAATTACTAATTATTTATTATAGATACAAGTTGGTAGATTCTTCTGCTACTATTGAATTGTTCATTTACGTTTTAGATCTATTTGGAACTATGGCTTTTGCAGTAACTGGTGCTTTCAAAGCAATCGAACATAAAGCTGATATTGTTGGAATAGTAATTCTAGCAACAATTACAGGTGTTGCTGGTGGAACTATTAGAGACATAATATTTGGCAATGGATTACCAAATTCGTTAATTGATCCATCTTATGTTATAATTACAGTATCATCTGCAATTGTATTATTTTTATTGTACTCAAGAATGAAGAAACACTGGAATCTTTTTCTTAAATTTGATGCTATAGGCTTAGGTGTTTTTACTGTAATTGGTGCAACCTTTGCCTACAATCTATTTGGAATGAATTTTCTTGTGATTATTTTATCTGGTATGTTAACAGGTATTGGCGGCGGCATTCTACGTGATATTTTTGTAAATCAAACCCCAATAGTTTTTGTAAAGGAATTATACGCATCTGCAAGTTTCATAGGTGCAATATCATTTTATTGCACACTTGTGATTACTGGTGAGATTTATGCTGCAACGATAATAGGAATAGCACTTACAACTGGCTTGAGATTGATTGCCATGAAATACAATTGGAATTTGCCCAAAGTTAAAAGCAAATATGATTAAGCAGGTGTGTAGTCTTTTGCCTTTGTTGATAGACTCTGAGCTTGACCATGAGCCTTCTGTAGAATTTGTTCTTTTGTATCATCAGTTATGAAACCTGATTCTATAGACACCGAACGAGCAGATTGTGCTGCCTTTGCAAGTATTTGTTGTATGTTATCACTTGTAATGTATGATGCTTCAATTGATAATGAAATTGCTTCTTGGTGTGCTTGAGCAAGATCATTTCTAAATTTCTCTAAATCGATTATCATGTCCTCTTGAGCATAAAGTAAACCTTCCTCAAGTGCGGTATTTAGTAGAATTCCAGCTTCAATTGGCTTAATATCTAATTTCCCTAAAAGTCCAGCTAATTTTTCTGGTATTGGTTCTCCTTTTTTAACAGGAGTTGTTTCTTTCATGATCCAAATTGTACCCTGATCAATTTTTGTTGGAACACCAGCCTCTTTGAAGTCAGTCAACATTGGTCCTGGTGCAATTCCAGTATTCTTTGGTGGAATAACCACATCCATACTTGCAATATCTCCACTTCTTGCAGCAAGCATGACTTTATTTTTTCCTAAAAGAACATTCAGTTTGAAAGGTGACATGTTTGTAAACATAAAAAGACATTGACCCTTCAAATTTTCGGAAAATTTATCTAAACCTGGAATATCAAGTTTTTTTAGTGCAATTTTTGCAATCTTATCTTTAATACTTATTATCTCTACTTCTCCTTTCAATTTTTTCCTAAGTGGTAAAAGTTGTGAGGCTCTTACTTTTTCCATTCTTACTAGTGCAAGTACTTTGTATTTTTTAGGAAGTTCTTGTAATACTTGGTGCATCTGTGCTTTCTTTTTTGGATATGATTTTCTATTTTCATTCATTTTATTTTCTAACCTTCATTTCTAATCTTATTGCTTTGCCCATTGTAGTTTTAATCATAAATTTTCTGATATTTTTATCACCATTAGGTAATTTTTTTTCAATTGCATTTATTATTGTCATTGCATTGGCAGCAAGATCTTTTTCATCCATGGTTTCATCCCCAATTTTACATGATAATGAAAGTGAATTTTTTAGTCTGACTCGAATTGATGATCTAAATCTATTCAAAAATGATTCAATAGGTGCATTAAATGGAACAGGAGTGGGCATTTTTCCTCTAGGTCCAAGTAGTTGTCCTAATGATTTTCCAACATTTGCCATTAATTTTGTATCTGCTAAAAAGAAATCATATTTGTTTATGAATTTTCTTGAGTCTCTCTTATTTTCTGCTAATTGAGTTAATCTATCTCCATCTATTACCTCATCAGCATTTGCACTCTTAGCTTTAATACCCATATCTCCACTAGCCATAACACATACTTTTGCAGGTTGACTCATTTGTTTTGGGAGTTGAATTACTTCATTTAGCGCAAATCCTTTTTTTACGTCAATATCTTTGAAAGTCATATACAATTCAAGTGATTGCTTGAACTTTCTCTCTTTTTCTGATTTTTTAGCATCTTGAATTACTTCAATTAATTCTGACTCATTTACCATGGAATTTTTTTTTATATAGCCTACTTAAAATCGTTTAGAGTGAAATTTGCTTTTTCTGATAATTTTTTTAAAAAATGTATTTTTCACATAATTTTTCATTTTACTAATACAAAATTTGAAAAAACTTACATTTAATACCCCAAAAAAGTAATTGTGAGAAAATGCATCATTTTGATGATTTAGATCTTAAATTATTGTCAGAGTTAAAAAAAGACGGTAATATTTCTGTCCCTGTATTATCTAAAAAGCTTGGAATGAATTCATCAGTTCTTTATAGTCGAATTAATAGATTAATCAAAAAAAAATTGATCAAAAGATTCACAATTGAAATTGATGAATCACAATTAGGTTATGAGGTAAAGGCATCAGTAGGAATTAATCGTGATCCAAAATTTAAAGAAACAATTCAACAGAGTTTACTGAATACTCCAGAAGTATCTGAAATTTGTGAAATTACTGGAAGGTTTGATATTATCATCAAAGTATTAGCAGAAGATCTTGAACAGTTACATACAATAATTATTGATAAAATTGGAAAGATTGATGGCATTCAAAATACAGAGACTTTTGTTGAATTAGAGAAGACTGACAAAACTCCAGTTTATTTATCGACACACTAGTTTATTCTAATTTACTATCCCACTTACCTTCATTAATTTCAAGAGTAATTTCTTTTGGGGTTTTACCTTCAATTTTTACTCCTAGACATTGGCAAGTACCAATTATTTGCTTAACAACTGATTTTAGCTTGGATGCATAAGATGATTCTAGTTTTACGTTTGCTACCTTGATAACTGAGTCCATTCCAATATCACCAACCCATTCAGTACCTGCAGTACCAGTACCTTTTTGGATATTAACTTCTTTTAAAACTAAGGCTGATGCGGATGGTATTCCAACTTCGATTTCCCATTTTTTAGTGTCAGCATCAACACTGACAGTAACAGGGACTTTCATTCCTTTAAAATCACCAGTCTTCTCATTAATTGCATTAATCACTTCCATAATGTTTACTCCCATTGGACCTAATGCAGGACCTAGTGGTGGACCTGCTGATGCTTCTCCACCTGTTACTAATGATGAAATTGTTTGTTTGTCTCCCATTAAATAAAACCTTCTTGTATGTGATTTATTCCTTACTATGATGTAGATGGTTTTAGATAGTTTGCATCTACTGTAACCGGTAATTGATATGGTGCATCAAGTAAAATTACTGTCGCTTCTTCTTTATCATGATCAATTCGTGTTATTGTAGCCTTCATTCCTTTGAAAGGTCCTCCAATTATTTCCACAGTTCCATCTACTGCTAATTCTGAGACAGTTGATTTCTTGACCAAATAGCTTTCAATCTCACTGAATTGCAATTCACCTCTAAGTTGACCTTTAACGTGTCTTACTCCTTGGATTGCATTAAACATATGTTGTGGATCCTCTGCTTCAAGAACAATGTATCCTTTTAGATTATCAACCAACAAAATTGACTGAATTTGGATTGCTTCAGATCTCATTTTTGCTTCTAGCAATCTTAGGACAACCTTTTCCTGACCACCAGTGGTTCTAACAGCAAATAAATGCGAATTTGTATCATTCTGTTCTGATTTAACTGTTGGTTCAGTTTCTGTTACTGGAGTTTCTGTTACTGGTTCAGTTTCTGTTACTGGTTCAGTTTCTGTTACTGGAGTTTCTGCTTCTGACATTTTAACGACCAAATGTGAATACAGAAAAACAAAATTGGATAATAAATGCTAGACCACCGATAGCAGAAATTCCAAATAAAACCAGTCTCAAATGCTGTTTATAGACTTCCTTATCTGATTTTTTGGTAAGTTTTATGGTATTTACCATATTTTTTAACGTTAATCTTGGATTCAAATTATAAAGGAAATTAATACTGTGTCCATATATCTTTTATTCATGGAATTATTGGTTGCGTACAGAGATGACCCTGCAGGCTATAATATGGCTAATTTCATATCTCAAAACTTAGAAAATGAGAATGGAATTTTTCATGGGAAGAATTTTGATATGGTTATCCTTCCAACACCTGTTATCAGTGCTGATTGGTTAGATGACAGATTCCAGTATGACGGGTTTATTTTTCTTTCAAAACATGCTGCAGAATCTGGCACTTTAGCTTTAACATGTCATAGTACTGGTAATTTTGATGTAGCAAAATTTGGTGGGAATCCAAAACAAGTTGCAATACCACACCCAGACTTCCAAAAAGCATATCTGAAAAATCTCTCAATTAACCAGGAATTATTTTCAGATTTCCAAATAACAATTGAGGCAACTCATCATGGTCCTACAGCACTCAAAAAACCTTCAATATTCATAGAAGTTGGTACAACTGAAAAGCAATGGAATGATATTGAATTGTGTAATTCAGTTTCTAAAATTATTTTGAATACCATTACATCCTCAATTCCAAATTATCCCTATGCCATATGCTTTGGAGGAACCCATTATTCTGAAAAATTTTCTAATGAAGTAATCAATGGAAAATTTGCATTAGGAACTGTTATGCCAAAACATGCACTAGATTATTTAGATGAATCATTATTTTTGCATATTTTAGAGAGAAATATTGGTGCTAGTACTGCATTATTAGATTGGAATGGTCTTGGAAAACATAAGCAACGAATTATGGATTTTCTCGCAACCACAAATCTTGAGGTGAAAAAACTTTGAAAATTGAAGAACGTGTTTACAAAAAACTTTTACAAGTTCCTAAGGGACATATTATTACATACGGAGATTTATCAAAAGCAGTAAACCTACAAAATGGTCAACGTCTTATTGGTCGAATAATGAGGAATAATCCATTTCCCGTCATCATCCCTTGTCATAGAGTTGTTAAATCCAATGGTGATATAGGTGGATTTGCCTTTGGTACAAATATTAAAAAAAATCTTTTGTTAAATGAAGGTATACTAACTAATAAAAATAAAATTGTAGACTTTAAAAAAATAAAATTTAAATTTTAAAACGTTTATGCACTTTTTGCTTCTGCAATAATTGTTCTCAGATGAGCTTTATTTCTTACAGTGTTTCCATTGATTTTTTTATAAATGGTTTTATAGGCATCATTGGTAATTTCCTTTCTATCTTTTGCAATTCGTAAAAGATATCGTAGAGACCTAACTTTATTCACATATACCGTTTTCTTGCCAACTCTAGCACCTTTTCGTCCTTTCTTTGAACCTTGTGTAGCCCCACGTTTTGATTTCTGAATCTTTTTTGTTTTAGCTCTACCTCGGGATGTTCCTTTAAATGATTTTATTGAGATGGTATTGGCGGTGATTAAACTTCTAATATCATCTCTAGTAATTGCATCTGCAACATCATCAAGATGATCAGTGTCAAATCTAACTCTATTTACACCAACTCCCACAATTCTTGATACAAGTCGTTTTTTTGCACGAAGATTAACTGGCATATTCACTCACTCTTGCATTAAACACTTTGAATTTTTTTTCTAGAATAATTTTCATTAGTTCTTTTCTTTTTTTAGTACCTACACTATGACCAAATCTTATTCCATCTTCTTTTGGATTAAGCTTTTCTAAATCAGTAGCATTATGAACTAAATTATCTGTATAACCTGATGGATGTAATCCTCGTGCAATAGTTGGAGTTGCATATCCAATTTTAACTAATCCAGGTCTACCACGACTTTTTTGCTTTCTTTGATGATTATCAACTCCTTTTGGTTTTCTCCAGTTTGTTTCCAATCTTTTATAACGCCAACTTTCAGGGCGTACAAATTTTGGTCTATGCTCTGAAACCTGTTTCCTAGCTTCTAGTTTGTCTTTGTTAATTGGCATGGAATTAAGACTTGAAATTTTACATAAATACGTATCTAAGTCATAATATTATTTCTAGAAAGAGATAAAAGTGAATTGATTTTTTTTAAAAATCTTGGTTAGAGTCAAAATTTTCAATTGTGGGGTAGGAGAAATTGTCTGAATCTTCACTTAATCCTAAATTTCTTTCACAACTTAAGGACTTTGGAATTACTACTGAAAAGATTCATCGAAATCTACCAGTCCAAAAATTGATTGAGCATTCAGCAGAAAAAAATGAGGGTATTTTAACATCAAGTGGTTCTTTATCAGTTAAAACTGGCAAGTATACTGGTCGCTCACCTCAAGACAGATACATAATTTTTGACGATGAAACACATGAAACAGTTGATTGGGGAAAAATTAATCATCAATTCCCATCTGAAAAATTTAATCAGATTTTTGAAAAAATGAAAAAACATGCTGAATGAAAAGAACTTTATGTTTTTGATGGATTTGTTGGTGCTGACAGTAAATACAGACTACCGATACGAGTATTTAATGATCATGCATGGCAAAATCTATTTTGTAGGCAGTTATTTGTTAGACCATCTGCTGCAGAATTAGATGCACATGTTCCAGAGTTTACAATTTTATGTTTAAATGATTTTGAAGCAATACCTGAAATCGATGGAACAAGAACTAATGCATTCATACTAATTAATTTATCAAAAAGGATTGTTCTAATTGGAGCAACAAACTATGCGGGAGAAATGAAAAAGTCATTGTTTTCTGTTATGAATTACCTAATGCCATCTCAGAATATTTTCCCTATGCACTGTTCAGCAAATGTAGGTCAAGATGGGAGTACAGCATTGTTTTTTGGTTTATCTGGAACGGGGAAAACTAGCTTATCTGCAGATCCTCAAAGAATGTTGATAGGGGATGATGAACATGGTTGGTCTGATAATGGAATTTTTAATTTTGAAGGTGGCTGTTATGCAAAATGTATTAATCTAAATCAAGAATCTGAACCACAAATTTGGAATGCGATAAAATCTGGTGCTGTTCTTGAAAATGTTGTAGTTGACAAGGAATCATTAAAACCTAATTTTGATGATGGTAGCCTAACAGAAAATACTAGAGCAGCTTATCCACTTGATTACATACCAGGTGCAGTAATTCCAAGTGTGGGTGCTAGTCCCAAAGTAATTATATTTTTAACCGCTGACGCATTAGGTGTTTTACCACCAGTATCAAAGTTAACTAAAGAAGGTGCAATGTTTCATTTTATGTCAGGATATACAAGCAAACTAGCTGGAACTGAAAGAGGAATAAAGGAACCAAAGGCAACATTTTCAGAATGTTTTGGCTCTCCCTTTATGCCAAGACCTGCATCTGTTTATGCAAAAATGTTAGGTGAAAAAATTTCAAAACATAACGTGGCTGTCTATTTAATTAATACTGGTTGGTCAGGTGGTCCATATGGAGTTGGAAAACGAATTAGTATAAAATACAGTAGAGCAATGGTTACTGCTGCTTTGACTGGTGCATTCGATATAGTCAAATTTAGGCATGATGATCGCTTTAATCTAGATGTCCCACTAGAATGTCCCAACGTTCCATCAGATATTTTGGATCCAAAAAATACTTGGATTGACAAAGACTCTTACGATCTTTCAGCAAATAAACTTGCCCAGATGTTTGTAGAAAACTTTACCAAATTCAGTAATGTATCTGATGAAATACGTAAAGCTGGACCAAAAACATCTTAGTTTTTTAGAATTTTAACACCAAACAACGCTACAATAATAATTATCACTATCAAAATCAATACAGGACGTTCAATATTTTCAAAAATAGAAATTAACTTTTTATCATTTTCTAGATATGAATTAACAAAAATGGTATCATAAACATCAAATGTATTTTCATCGGTGGTTATGTTAACTTCGATCCAATAATTTCCAGATTGATAAACATTTAATGATTGATTGTTTTCTGGAGAGAAAGAAATTGAATTTTTTTCTAATGTTTTATTGTTAATTGCTGTGATTTTGGCATATGTCCATTCTAAAGGCTTTAAAATTTCAAAAGATAATTTACCATTTTCCTCAATAATGTTTATTGTAGCTTCAGTGACTCTAATATGAATAGGAATTTGATGCAAAGTTTGATTATGTGTAATGAATAATCTACCTTCAAATTCACCAATTTCATAAGAAATTAACTTCGTAGTCACATGTAGTACGTTTTCTTCTAGCGTATAGTTAAAATCTACATTAGTAAAATCTGAAAATTCAACTTGTATTTGATCGTTTAATCCTTTGAATTCTAACTTTATATTTTCAGTTTGAAGATTTTTGTCAGGGGATAAATCAAATCGTAAATTTGGTGGTGATATTATCAATTCTGAATTGAATGCTTTTTTAATATCAATTCTACCTGTACCACCTGCATCCATTGGAAATTCATTACCATAAGGATCAGTAACTAATTCAGAAGTTGTGATTAATTTTGATTTTATTTCTTGATGTGTTAAATCAGGATTTTTGCTTAATAACAGTGCAATTGCACCCGAAACATGTGGTGCGGCATAACTGGTTCCACTAGTAATACTATATTTGTCACTCAAAGAAGTTGTTTCTACAAAAACTCCTGGTGCAACCAAGTCTGGTTTGTCATAGAATGGTGAAACAGGACCTCTAGAACTAAACATTGCAACAAAATCTGGATGATTAAACACATCAATAGTTCCTATTGATTTATTTTCTAACATTTGTTTTAGAACAAGACCATCTTCTAAAGTTATAGATAATGCAGGAATTGTTGGGACATAATTTTCTGGAATAAACTCATGAATCAATTCACCATAAAATATTCCTGGTTCATTATTATAAACAATAATAGCAAGTGCATTATTAATTGACGCTACTCTTTCCTTTTCTGAGAAATATACAATCTCATCTTCAGTTTCTCCACCTCTTTCAACTAATATGATTTTATTTTTGGCATCAATTTTTTTCAAATCTTGTTCCCTGCCGAACTCACCAAATTGAATTTCTGCCATAATTTTTTCAGGAATTACTTCCGTTCCTAACATAGGCAAAACTTGAAACTGTTTTTTGTCTACCTGTAACGTTGAAACAATACTTGATCCAGTATCATTGTATGTGGCACCAACTGTTATTGCATTCGGATTTGCCCCTGGACTGCCGATAGTTTTTTCATCAGGTCCACTGTTTCCTGCAGCAACAACAACTATTATCCCACTATCTACTGCTTCATTGACTGCATGATCAATATCATCATGTATTACATCTACGCCTAAACTAATGTTAATTATGTCTGCTCCATCAATTATTGCTTGTTTTATTGCTTTGATAATCAACTCTGAAGAAACGGCTTCACCATCTTCTGAAACTCTATAAGCTAAAATTTTTGATTTTGGGGCTATACCAGTAATTTCACCATCAGCTGCAATAATTCCTGCTACTTGTGTTCCATGTCCATTAGTATCCTGAGGTGTACTATCATTTTCTATAAAATCATATCCACCTAAAATTTTCCCTTCATCTCCAATTCCAAAAAGATCTGGATGTTCAAAATTAACACCAGTGTCTATAACTGCAATTTTTATTCCTTCTCCATCAGCACCTATATCCAATGGATATTCTGCACCAATATGCGGTCGACTATTTTCTAAAAATAATTCAAATGTAATATTGTCATTTGTAGAGTTAATTAGTAATGCAAGAAACACTAGAGTAAAACACGAAAAAACGACACTTTTTGACCACATACTTTTGTTCAATTTTATATCTAAAAGCAATTCCTTGTAAAACAATAAATTGTATTCTGTAAATTACTTCTTATGGGAAAATACACACTTCCTGAGATGCCTTATGCATATGATGCATTGGAGCCTCATATTGATGCTCAAACAATGGAAATTCATCATACAAAGCATCACCAGAAATATACTGACACTATGAATGGTGCTCTGGAAAAACTAAGTCCAGAATTACAGAGCAAAGACATCATTGACATTCTATCAAATATCAATGATGTACCTGAAGATGTTAGAGGTGCAATTAATTTCAATGGTGGTGGATACGACAACCACAGACTATTTTGGAATAATATGAAACCAAATGGTGGTGGTGAGCCAGGTGGAGCATTAGCAGACTCTATCAACTCTTCCTTTGGATCATTTGCTGAATTTAAAGAACAATTCTCAAGCAAAACTGCTCCAATTCAAGGAAGCGGATGGGGATGGCTCGTATACAATCCATCAACTGGAAATGTTGAATACAAAGCAATGCCAAATCAAACTAGCCCTAGAACAGAAGGTCTTGTTCCTTTATTGGGTCTAGATGTTTGGGAACATGCATACTATCTCAAGTATCAAAACAAACGTCCTGATTACATATCTGCGTGGTGGAATGTTGTAAATTGGGATGAAGTGGATGATCGACTTTCAAAAGCCAAGTAATTCACTATTCTCTTTTTCTTTCCAAAACTTTAATTTTTATAGCGTTATGCAATCTGACATGTATGAGTGAACAACAAGCCCAACAATTAATGCAACAAATGCAAATGCTTGAGAATCATTTTTCACAATTGACACAACAAGAAAATTCTATTATTAGTATTATACGTGAAGCAAATTCTGCAATACAATCTATTACTGAAACAAAAGAAGAAAATGAATCTGACAATTTAGTTCCAGTTGGAATGGGGGTATATGTAAAATCAAAAATTCAATCAAAGGATAAAGTTGTGATAAATATTGGTTCTGGTGTAGCAATTGAAAAAGATCAAAATTCTGCACTTAATTGGCTTGAATCCAGATTAAAAGAATTAGAAGTTGCTTTACAAAATATTAACATGCAAAGACAACAAGTTGCTGAAAATTTGGAATTAGGAAAGCAACAAATGCAAAGCATAATGCAAAAATCACAAGAATCACAAAAATAAACTATGTTTGATAACTTAAAAAAAGCATTTTCTGATGTATCGAAGGGATTTAGTGAAAAAGAGCTTAAAGACAAAGATATTGAGGATGTTTTATTTGAGCTAGAAATTAATCTGTTAGAATCTGATGTCGCAACAGAAGTAATTGAATCTATAAAAAATTCTCTTAAAGAAAAACTAATTGGAACCAAAGTTGAAAAGAACGAAATTGCAGACTTTATCAAAAATAGTTTAATTCAATATATTGACGAAACATTCTCTTCTGCTGGAAGCATAGATTTAATTTCAAATATTCATTCTAAGAAAGAATCGGGAGAACCTTACATTGTTGTGTTTGTTGGTATTAATGGAACTGGGAAAACTACCACACTTGCCAAAATAGCTAGTATGCTTAAAAATTCCAAATTCTCTCTTGTTATTGCAGCTGCAGATACGTATCGTGCTGGTGCAATTGAGCAGATTCGTGAGCATGCAAATAGACTAAACCTAAAACTCATTGCTCAAAATTATGGGTCTGATCCTGCTGCAGTAGCTAAAGATGCTGTATTATACGCTAAATCTCATAAAATTGATTGTGTTTTAGTTGACACAGCTGGAAGAATGCAAACAAGTGCAAATTTGATGGAACAGATAGAAAAAATCACTAAAGTCGTTCAACCTGATTTAAAAATTTTTGTCGGTGATTCCCTTGCAGGAAATGATACTGTAAATCAAGCAAGGGAATTTCATAAACATACAAAATTTGATGGATCAATTTTAACTAAAAGTGATGCAGATGCACGTGGCGGTGCAGCATTATCAATTGTAAAGGTAACTACTACACCTGTAATTTATGTTGGTGTTGGTCAAGAATATGATGATATTATTTCATTTAACAAAAATACATTTCTAAAAAATGTCTTTGAAGGACATGAAAACATTACGTCATTACCAGAACCAACACCAGAACCACCACCAGAACCACCACCAGAACGAACAACAGAACCAAAAAAAGAAGCAAAAAAAGAACAGAAAA